>JAKAQB010000118.1 GCA_021811865.1 Actinomycetes bacterium
TTCCGATCTGGCGCCGAGGTCAGCCGGCAGCTGGCCGCCGGCCGGCAGGCGCTCGGCGCGCTCGGGATCGACGTGCGGGGGCGGCCACTGGCGTCCACCGAGCCCATGGGCAACCGGGCGCTCGCCCTCCTCACGCACCTCGGGGTGACGCACATCCTCGTGCCGAGCTCGAGCGTGACGGCCATCCCGCCGACCTGGGACTACCCGGTCTGGGCGCCGTTCAAGGTGAGGGGAACGGCCGCCGACGTCGACGCCTCCGACTACTTCCTCGAACAGCACCTCGCCTCAGGGTCCGATCCCGTGCTGCGGGCGAACCAGCTCCTCGCCGACCTCGCCCTCCTCTACTTCGTCGAGCAGCCGCCCGGCAACCGGGGCGTGACCCTGCTCTCGCCGGCCGGCTGGCACCCGAGCTCGCAGTTCCTCTCCACCGTGCTGAGCGGGCTCGCCTCGAGCCCCATCGTCCGCTCCGACACCCTGTCGCAGTTCTTCGGTGCCGTGCGGCCCGGCTCGGACGAGATCCCTGCCGGCATGACCGTCTCGCCGCTGCTCTACCGGGGGCTCACCGCCGGCCACATCCCGGCGACCGATGCCATCTCGCGGTACGCCCTCGGGGTCGCGAGACGCCGGCTGTCGGCGCTCGCCCAGCTCCTGCCAAAGGGAGGCGGGCTCGTCGGGCGGTACAGGAACCTCCTCCTCCTCGGTGAGACGGCCGGCCTGGCGCAGGCGACGCGCGCCGCCTACTTCGCAGCCCCCACCCGCAAGCTCGCCGCCGAGGCGAACGGCGTCACGCTCCCCCACGACCGGACGATCACCATCACCTCCCTCAGCGCGCGGATCCCGATCTCGGTCTCCTCGCGCGCGAGTGTGCCGCTCGCGGTCGACCTCGAGCTCTCGAGCTGTCCGTTCCACCTGACGGCACAGGTCTGCCGTGGCGGAGGGCTCACCTTCCGGCGCCATGTCTTCGGCCTGCTGCTCCAGCCGGGCAACCGGACGATCGAGGTCCACGTGGCAACGCCGGCGGCGGGCGACTTCTCGCTCTACCTGCAGCTCACCACGCCCTCGGGCGGCTTCGCCCTGGCCTCGAGCCGGGTCACGGTGCGCTCGACCGCCATCTCGGCCGTGGCGGTGGCCCTCACCGTGGCGGCAGCGGCCTTCCTCGTCATCTGGTGGACCCGATCCGCTTTCCGCCGGCGGCGCCGGGGCCGCCATGCCAAGGGGACGCCCGAACCCGAGCCGCCTGCCGGAGCACCAACCGCGCCCTCGCCGTCATGAGCGGGCGCAGCAAGAAGCACCCGGGGCCGCGCCCCTCCCGGAGGAGCTTCACCCTGCGAGAGCACTCGGCGATCGACGGTCTCGCCCGGTCCGACAACCGCCAGGCCAGGTCGCCGGGCGGGGAGCGCGACGCCCGGGCGGCGCCGGCCTACACCCGCTTCGAGAGCCCCCGGCGAAGGCCCGTCCTCGGCGTCGGCGGCGAGTCCGAGCCCATCGGCACCGCCTCGGGGACCGCCGCCGTGGCCTTCTCGCCGCCCGATCAGGCGGAGCGGTCGATCGGGCGGGCCACCGCCATCATGATGGGGGGCACCCTGCTGTCGAGGGCGACGGGGCTGCTGCGCCTCCTCGTCGCCGCCTACGCCCTCGGCATCGGACCCTTGTCCGACGCCTTCAACCTGGCGAACAACACCCCCAACATCATCCACGACCTCGTCCTCGGCGGCATCCTCGAGGCGACGTTCGTCCCGTTGTTCGTCGACCGCCTCACCCGCCGGTCACAGCGGGAGGCGAGTGGGTCCATCTCGGCGGTGGTCACGCTCGCCGCCGTCGTCCTCGCCGCCGCCACCGCCCTGTTCGTCCTGGCGGCCCCGCTCATCATCGACCTGTACTCCTTTGGGACCCACAACGCCCACATCGCCGCCGAGCGCGCCGTGGGCACCGATCTGCTCCGCCTCTTCGCCGTCCAGCTGCTCGCCTACGGCGCCATCTCGCTCATGACGGCCCTGTTGAACGCGGTCCGCAGCTTCACACTGCCCGCCTACGTGCCCGTCCTCAACAACGTCGTGGCGATCGCCGTCCTGCTCGAGTTCGCCTCGCTCGACCGGCACCCGACGCTCGGGAGCGTCGCCCAGCACCACTCGCTCCTGCTCCTTCTCGGGGTCGGCACGACCGCCGGGGTCATCCTCCAGGCGGTCGCGCTCATCCCGAGCACCAAGCGGGCCGGCCTCGGCCTGCGCCTCAGATGGGCGCCGCGCGACGAGGCCGTCCGTGAGATCGTCTCGCTCTCGGGCTGGACGCTCGGCTTCGTCATCGCCAACCAGGTCGCCCTGTTCGTGAGCCTCGCACTGGCCGTGCACATCGACCCGACCGGCGGGGCGGTCACCGCCTACACCTACGCGTTCATCTTCTTCCAGCTGCCCTTCGGGATGGTCGCCGTCTCTGTCATGAACGCCGTGACCCCCGAGCTCGCCGAGCGGTGGTCGACCGGCGACCCCGAGAACATGGCGTACCACTTCGGGCTCGGGCTGAGAAGGATGCTGGCCGGGATCCTGCCGGCTACCGCCGGCTACCTCGTCCTCGCCGGGCCGATCATGGAGCTGCTCCTGCTGCACGGGGCCGCCCAGCGGGCGGGCGTCCACCTCACCGGCTCCCTGCTCGCGCTGCTGGCGCTCGGCCTCCCGGGTTACTGCACGTATCTCCTCGCGATCAGGGCACTGCAGGCGACGCGTGACACCCGCTCGGCCTTCTTCCTCTACCTGCTCGAGAACGGGCTGAACGTCGTCCTGTTGTTCCTCCTCACCCCCTCGAGCGTCCTCGGCCCACAGGGGCTCGCCCTGTCGATCTCCATCGCCTACTCGGTCTCGGCGGTCGTCGCTCTCGTCGTCGCCAGGAGGAAGATGGGTGGCCTCGGAGGGCGGACCGTCGGGCGCTATGTCGTCCGCGCCCTCATGCTCTCGTTCCTGATGGGCATCTGCGTGGCGCTCGTTGCGGCTGCGATCGGGTCGACCGGCGGCGTCGGCCTGCTCGTGCGGGTGGTCGTGGCGATCCTCGTCGGCCTCGTCGTCTATGGAGGTGGCGCATCGCTCGCCGGTCTCGCCTCGGGCTGGCAGACTGCGGGCGGGCGGCGGGGCGCCGCCGGAAAGGGAGCGTGATGGCAGGCATCCGGCTCGTCACCGACAGCGCGGCGGACCTCGACCCGGCTGACATGGCGGCGCGCCACGTCGCCATCGTCCACCTCGACGTTCGCCTCGGCTCCATCGGGCCCGAGACGACGAAGACCTGGGCGCCGGAAGAGTTCTGGAGCCAGTGCGCCAAGACCGACGTGCTGCCCGAGACCTCGGCGCCGGCGCCGGGCGGCTTCAAGACGGCCTTCGAGGCGGCCGAGGCGGAGGGGGCGGACGGGGTCGTCTGCGTGACGCTCTCCTCCAAGCTGTCGGCCACCTACCAGGCGGCGGCTGCCGCCGCCGAGTCGACGGGCGGCTTCCCCGTGGTGGTCATCGACTCCCTCTCGGTGACGATGGGCGAGGGAATGGGCGTCCTCGCCGGCCTCGAGACGGCCGAGGCGGGCGGCTCGATCGAGGAGGTGGAGCTCGCCGTGCGAGCCGCCCTCAGCAAGACGCGGGTCTACGGCACCTTCGACACCCTCGACAACCTGCGCAAAGGAGGCCGCATCGGGAGCGCCCAGGCCTTCTTCGGGTCGCTGCTCTCCATCAAGCCGATCATCGAGATCCGCGACGGTGCCGTCGAAGGAGAGTCCAAGCAGCGCACGAGGCGCCGCTCGCTCGAGTACCTCGCAGGGAAGGTCCGCGAGGCGGGCCCGCTCGAGCGGCTGGCGGTCATGCACGCCGCCGCCGCCGACGTCGATGTCCTCGTCGACATGGTGTCCGGCTTCTTCGACCCGGACCGGATCCTCGTCACCTACATCGGTCCGGTGATCGGCACGCACTCGGGCCCCGGTGCCGTCGGCCTCTGCTACCAGGTCCGATGAGCGCCGGAGACGGTGGCCGCAGCAGACGACACTACTAACCTGCCCCCATGCCTCCCGAGAGCGCAGCCGAACCGAGCGAGGGCGTCAGCCGCGGCGAGCTGGGTGCGTCGTCTCTGCCGCCGACGGGACCGACCGAGCCAGGGGGAGCGGCGTCGCCGGCAGCCGTTGCGCCCCCGAGCGTGACCATCGGGGGCGACTGGCCGGCCCAGCTCACCCACAAGGTGGAGGACGTCGTCTCGCTGATCCGGGACAAGACCGTGGACCCGGTCGCAAAGGGCGTCCGCTACCTCATCTTCGGCCTCCTGGCGGCCTTCCTCGGGATCACGATGGTGGTGCTGTTCGCCATCTTCTCGATCCGGGTCCTGGTGACGGAGGTGCCGGTCTTCCACACCCGCGTGTGGGCCGCCTATCTCATCGTCGCAGGAATCTTCGCGGCGGCAGGACTGTTCTTCTCGCGGAAGCGTCATTCGCGCTCTTGATCCTCGGGTGGAGATGAAGAAGAGATGGAGACTGGCACGACTCGCAACGTGGTGATCCTCGGCTCGGGGCCGGCAGGGCTCACCGCTGCCATCTACACCGCCAGGGCGGATCTCGAGCCGCTCGTGCTCGAGGGCGAGCCGTCCTCCACGAGCGACCAGCCGGGCGGCCAGCTCATGCTGACGACCGAGGTCGAGAACTTCCCGGGCTTCCCGGGCGGGATCATGGGGCCACAGCTCATGATGAGCATGCGGGAGCAGGCCGAGCGCTTCGGCGCCGAGATCCTCACGAAGAAGGCCACCAAGGTGGACCTCAACGCCCGCCCGATCGGCATCTGGACGGGCGATCCGGAGTCCCCCGAGCCGGATGTCACGACACGGTCCCTCATCATCTCCACCGGCGCCCGTTCGCTCATGCTCGGGCTGCCGAACGAGGCGAGGCTGCTCGGCTACGGGGTGTCGACGTGTGCGACCTGCGATGGCTTCTTCTTCCGGGACAAGCGCATCGCGGTGATCGGCGGCGGTGACTCGGCGCTCGAGGAGGCGCTCTTCCTCACCAAGTTCGGTCAATCGGTCACGATCATCCACCGCCGCAAGGAGCTGCGGGCCTCGAAGATCATGCAGGACCGGGCGTTCAAGAACGAGAAGATCTCCTTCATGTGGGACTCGGTCGTCACCGACGTGCTCGGCGAGGACACGGTGACCGGACTGCGCGTGCGGGACGTGACGAGCGGTGAGGAGCGGGAGCTCGCGATCGACGGGCTGTTCGTCGCCATCGGGCACACCCCGAGCACGGAGCTGTTCCGTGGGCAGCTCGACACGGACGGCGCCGGTTACCTCCGCACGACCGAGGGGTCGAAGACCGAGATCCCCGGCGTCTTCGCCTGCGGCGACGTCCAGGACCATGTCTACCGGCAGGCGATCACCGCCGCCGGATCGGGGTGCATGGCTGCCATCGACGCCGAGCGCTACCTCGCCACCATCGAGTAGTCCCCGGCGGCGGCATCGACACAGCCGTCGACGGGGACCCATCCAACCGACAAGGAGGAGCACAGGCCATGGCCGACAACATCATCACCGTCAGCGACGCCGACTTCGACGAGCAGGTGACGGCCTCTGACACGCCCGTCGTCGTCGACTTCTGGGCGGAGTGGTGCGGCCCCTGCAAGATGGTGGCGCCGGTGCTCGAGGAGATCGCCGACGACAAGGCTGGCCACCTCAAGGTGGCCAAGCTGAACGTCGACGACAACCCGCGTACGGCCCAGCGCTTCCAGGTGATGTCGATCCCGACGCTGTTGCTGTTCAAGGACGGTGAGCCGGCCAGCCGGATCGTCGGCGCCCGCAGCAAGAACCAGATCCTCTCGGAGTTCGACCGCCACCTCTCCTGAGGCCCGCGCCGGGTGCGGACGCCCGGCCACCCCACATGTTACTGTCACTCGACTTGCCAGTTGTTGTGGCACCCCGGCCCGACCCGGCCGGGGCGGACGGGCCCCCGGTCTCCTGCACATGACGGTGACACTTGACGGGTAAGCCGCTTGCGTGCTGGTCCCCCTGGATGAGGTTCCTCCCCTGTCAGCCCAGCTGGCCGTAGCGGCTGACGGCCCCCTCGGCCTTAGCATGACTGCGATGCCGGACGACTCGCCGCCGCTGAATCACGCGGCCGTCGGCAGGTGGGACGAAGGACTGCCCTTCGCGCTGGGGGATTCTGGCCCCGAGGTGAGTGACCTCCAGCAGCGCCTGGCCCGGCTCGGGTTGTGGATCGGGGATGACCGGCTCGGGCACTACGGGCAGGGCACCGCAGCAGCCGTACGGGCCTTCCAGCGCGAGCGCGGGCTACGAGTCGACGGCATGTGCGGACCGTACACGTGGTCGTCGCTCGTGGAGGCCGGCTACCGGCTCGGAGACCGGCTCCTGTACCGGCGCAACCCGATGCTGCACGGTGACGACGTCGGAGAGTTGCAGCGCAGGCTCTCCGCTCTCGGCTTCGATCCCGGCCGCGTGGACGGCATCTTCGGAGACATGACCGCCGCCGCCCTCGCCGACTTCCAGCACAACATCGGGATAGCCAGTGACGGCATCTGCGGACCCCGGACCCTCGCCGAGCTCTGGAAGCTCTCGGTCCGAAAGGGCGGGGAGGACCCGGTCACGGCGGTTCGCGAGCAGCTGCTCGTCTCGAGCAAGGCGCAGACCCTTCGCGATCGGACCATCGCCGTCGGCGAGCCGGGCGGCTTCCAGACAGGTGCCGTGGCCCTCGCGCGCGCGCTCGCCGCCATCGGCGCCCAACCGGTGACCCTGCACCATCCCGACGAGTCGGACCAGGCCGACGCTGCCAACACCGCCGACGCCGACTGCTACATCGGGCTCCGCCTCGAGCCGGGGCGCACCGGGGTGCGCACGCTCTACTACCGCGGGTACCGCTACGAGTCCGAGACGAGCAGGCGGCTCGCAGCGCTCGTGCTCGAGTCCGTCTCGGCGGCACTCGAGCTTCCCTCCGAGGGCTCGTCCGGCATGGCCCTGCCGATCCTGCGCCGGACGAGGATGCCCGCCGTGGTGATCGAGCTCGGAAACCCCGTCACCGTCGCCATGCACACACCGCGGCTGGCCGCCGCCGTCACCGACTCGCTCGTCAAGTGGGTGACCAACGACTGGGAATGACCCGGCCGAGGCGTGCTGATCACTCGGACGCCAAACACCCAGGTCAGGGCCATAATCCGAGAGCGCGCCAGCCCTAATCCACAATCTCATGCACAGGTTGTGGATGAAGGTGCATCACAGGTGAAGGTCCAGACCCTCATCCGGTGGGTGCGCGTGAGAGTTCGGCCTTCTTCCGTAAACTCCCTGGTCAGCGTGGCTATTCATACCGGACCCGTCGGCTCCGGGCCGGCGGCGGCGGTGCCATCCTCAACCGGGTAAACGCCTGCCGGCGCGCCGGTCCGGGAGCACCCAAGGCAACCATTTGGATGACCGCTCGAGCGATGGCGGCGCCATGCGGCGCCTTGCCAGCCGCGGCTCATGGCGGACGCCCGGCCGATGGTCCTCCAGCGGGTTCCTCCTTCGAGCGACCCGGCGCGTGCGGTGCGGGAGCCGTGTCAGCGGCGATGCACCGCCCGCCGACGTGCCGGTCGATCCCTCGGTGGTGATGGGCCGGCGGGGCTGGCACCTTCACCGGTCGTCATCGACAGCAGATCGGAA
>JAKAQB010000119.1 GCA_021811865.1 Actinomycetes bacterium
GCCATGCAGAACGCCGGGAGCAGGGCGTGCGTTACCCCGCAGGACCCACAGCGCACCCGTGGGACGAAGATCGAGTGGTCCGAGTCGTCGTCTCGCACGATCCGCCGGTAGCCGGACCACCGGGTCGTCGCCCCGCCGCATCTCGGACAGTCAGGGCGCGGCACCTCGACTGCTCGGCCGACGGCTGCGTACTGCTCGACGGTGATGGGACAGGGCCATACGATGGCCAACGGCGTAAGCCGCCTTTGGACCCCTCCCTTCACCAGCGATCAAACTTGTGGGGAGGGGTCCTCTCGCGTGGACAGGACCGCTCATCCTCGCCGCGAGAGGAGTCGGCCGGCCAAGTCAGGTCGCCAAAGAGCGCGGCCGATCGTCGCGCCAAGATGGTCAGAGAGTCAGGCCGTCAACACTGGGGCGGCGGGCACCATGGGAACCGCATGGCGCCGATTGGTTGTTCGGAGCGTCGGGTCAAGCCGCGGTGGGAGTGTTCAGCGAGGAGGGTCGGAGGTTACGGACGCTGGGGATGGCGAGCACGGCTGCGCATGAGGTGGCGGCCCAGCCTGCAGCGAGGAACAGAGTCGTGTGTATTCCGAGGTTGGCGGCGAGCGGTCCGGCCAGGATGTAGCCCAGCGGGACGAAGGCGACGGAGCCGAACCAGTCGTAGGCGCTGACGCGAGAGAGGACTTCTCCGGGGACGTTTTGTTGGAGTGCAGTTTCCCAGAGGGCTCCGAAGATGGCCAACCCGGCTCCGGCGAGCCCGGCGCCGATTGCGATGATGGCGGTCGTGGTCGGGATGGCGATGAGGGCGAGGGGGGCGGCGAACAGCGCAGCGCCCAAGGTGGCGAGAACGAGCGGTCGGCGGGGGTGGATGCGGGTAGCGGCTAGTCCGCCGAGGATGCTGCCAGCTCCGAAGACGGCCAGGATAGCTCCCCAAGCGCCGGCACCACCGAGCTGGTCGTGTGCGATGACCGCTCCCAGGACCATGAAGGGAGCGAAGCTGAGAGCGTTGAAGGTGGCGAACTGGGCGACGATGCTCCACAGCCAAGATCTGGAGCGGAAGGCGCTCCAACCCTCGGCGAGTTGCGATAGCGCCGATGCTGGCCCGCTGCGTGGCCGTGGAGGGATGTCCAGGCGGTACAGGCAGGCGGCGCTCACGGCAAAGCTGGCCGAGTCGATGGCGATGGCCCAGCCCGGCCCGGCGACGGCGACCAGGACGCCGGCTAGGCTCGGACCCAGGATCTGGCCGCCGGAAACCGCCGTTCCCCGAAGGGCGTTGGCTTGCTGGAGACGTTGGGCGGACACCAGTTGGGGCATCAGTCCGGTCATGGCCGGGTTGAAGAACGCTTGGCCCACCCCTAACGCCCCGGCGAGAACCACCAGCACCCACAGCGGGGGCGTGGCCGTCAGCAGCAGAGCAGCCAGCAGGGCTTCGGTGGCGCAGCGGAACACGTCGGAGCCGAGCATCGAAACTCGGCGCGAGAAGCGGTCGGCGATGACGCCGCCGAGGAGCAACAGCACCACCAGGGGGACGGTGTCAGCCGCCAGCACGTATCCGACGTCGGTGGCCGGTCGCCCCTGGTCCAGCACGGCGAAGCTGAGCGCTATAGGCACCATGGCCGAGCCGATCAGCGACGTGGTGTAGCCGGCGAAGAACAAGCGGAAGTTCCGCTCGCTCAGCGCCCCCAGGCGTCCGGCCAGCAGCCCGCTGTCCTGGCTTTTCACGACCGCTCCGGGTTGTCCGCCTCGTCGGGCTCGTCGTCCATGGCGAAAAGGAAGGCGCTGACGCTGACCCGGACCGTGCCCGCGCTACGCGGCGGCCGTGCCCGCTCGTGCAGATTGTTGCTGGCCGCCTTGAAGGCGTCGAGCGCTGTCTGCCACTCGGTTGGATCGACCCACAGCTCGGCGTCGACACCGAGGCGGGTGGCACCCTTGGCGGCATGCCGGACCCGCCGCTGAAGCTCGACACAGATGGCCTGGCCCAACAACGCGTGGTCCTCTTGATTGGTGGTGGCGTCGCTGGTCGAGGCTTGGACGCCGGGACGGTACCGAAAGCGCCGCTCGCGCCCGCCACGTCGGGCTCGGACCTCGTCCAACTCGATCACCCCAGCGGCATGAAGCTGGCGCAGGTGGTAGCTGGCCAGCGGCTGGCTGATGCCCAGTTCTCGGCTCAGCTCCATAGCCGAGAACGATGACCCCGTGAGCAACGACAGCATCCGGAGCCGTAGCGGATGTGCGAGCACACGCAGCCCGGACAGGCCTTTTCCGGCTCCATCGGGCGAAGCCTCGGCGCTCATGACGTCAACCTACGATGAGCGGAGCCGACTGTCAAACAGATATTTGGGAGTCGGGAGATGCCACCCGCACCTCGCATACCAACCCTCTCGAAGTGACCGCGGCAGCCACTCCAGCTACGAGCGGGAGGCGAGCAGATCGTCCTACGGCATTGCCGCACCTGCGGTCCTCAAGCCGCCACCGAATCGGCGATGTGGCGCCTGCATCGGCTCGGGGCTCAGCGCTGGAGCCGTGTGTCAGGCGTCGATGTCGCCAAGCGCGGCAGCGGCAGCGGCAACCTTCGCCGCCACCTCCGCCAGGGACGAGTCCGCCGTGCTGAGGCCGGACCGGGAGGCGAGCAGGGGACTGACCTCCCGAAGGGCCTCGAAAGTCGTCCCGTGGGCAACCGGGATCACCCGGTCCGTGGCGAGCAGGGCGGAGAGTTCCTTCTCCGCGATGCCCTCCTGCTCAATGCTCTTGAGCAGTGCTGGGGTGACCAGGACTATCCCTATGCGCGAGTTCCGGAGTCCCTTGTCGATCTCGCGGATCAGCAGGGTGCCCAGGGGGACATCTTTGTCGCTGAACCAGACCGACGCACCGCTGGACTCCAGGCTGTTGCACAGCTCGGCCGCGCTGCTCTCGCGGTCGTCCCAGGCGTGACAGAGGAACAGGTCCCTGCGCTCCGGGTGGGATTCCGCCTGCTCGGCCGCTTTGCGGGCGACCGGCTCGATGGACCGCCACTCGGTCGGTGAGTAGGTGACCGAGCCGCCAGCCCGGGTGCGTCCTGACCTCCTACCCCCGGACGAGCTGCCACCCCTGGAGCCGCCACCGCCGTACGACGACCCGCTGCTCCGGTACGACGAGACCGGTGGCGAGTACGAGGAGTATGACGAGCGGGAGTACCCGGAGTAGCGATAGCGGCACGCCGGGCAGGCTTCAGCCGCAGCCGCCGAGCGGTGGCCTCGGACAGGTGCGGTGCATCGCGACATGCCTCCCAGGCTACAAGGGGCCGCCAAGTGGAACGGGGTCTTCGCAACACCGATGACCGGTATGCCGAGTGCCTTCGCTGCTCGCGCCCCGAGGCCCGGCTGGCCCCTCGGGGCCGAGGGTGGCGTAGCCGTCCAGGATTAGGAGATCAAGGGCGTCGCTCAGAGCCCCACGGCCTCGATGCACGGGAGCTCTCGCTTGAGCAGTGAGCCAGGCTCGTACGGCGCCACTCGCTCAATGGGAGCGATGTACTCGGCCACCACCGTCGCAAGGTGACGTCACAGCAGACGACGAGGGCCGCCATCGCTCTTCCGACGTCGTCGTAGTGGACGTCCACGGCGCCGACCTTGGTCACAGTCAACGGTACGAGTTGTTCCCGACATCCACGCCGCCCGTAGTACCAAGCGAGGGACTGGCCAGGTAGCGCAAACACGCACTCGCGCTCGGGCGTTGGGCAGGTCAGCGATTCGGCGGATGCTTTGGCGACAGCGTCTTCAAGGTGCCCAGGCTCATGGAGCAAGCCAGCAACCGCTTCGCTCGAGTGGACCTGCCCCACGGAGAAGACTTCGATCAGCTGTTGCCGGTACCGAACCCGCCGCAGGTCCAGTCACCCCTCTCCTGACGACATCGCTTTCGAAGTGCCTGCTCCGGTCGGCGAGCGAGGCCGACCCACGCGTCCGCCGAACGGGGACATACAAAGTCTTGTATGCTGGTGCCGGTGAAGGACATCGTGTTCGTCGGGGGCTCAGGAGAGGACCTTCGGAACTTCCCCCCGGTGGCACGCCAGCGCACGGGCTATCAGCTCTACCTGGTCCAGGCGGGGGCAGAGCCGACCGATTGGAAGCCGATGTCGTCTGTCGGGCGAGGCTGCCGCGAGATCCGGGTCCGAACCGAGGGCGACGCCTACCGCGTCCTCTACGTCGCGAGCCTCGGCGACGCCGTCTACGTCCTGCACTGCTTCGAGAAGAAGGCCCGCCAGACCCCGAAGGCGGACATCGACGTCGCAAGGCAGCGCTACCGCCAGGCCGTCGAGAGCATTCGAGCAAACGAGCAAAGGGAGCGACCATGACCACCGAACGCCATGCCAGCGTGTGGGACGCCATCGGGGAATCCCCGGAGGCGGCAGAGAACCTGAAGATCCGGGCTGCGCTCATGCAGGAGCTGAGCGCCTATATCGAACGGTCCGCCATGACCCAAGCCGAGGCGGCGCGTCGCTTCGGGGTGACCCAGCCGCGGATCTCCGATCTCACCCGGGGAAAGATCGACCTGTTCAGCATCGACACCCTCGTGAACATGCTCACGGCTGCGGGGTTGCACCTCGACCTGCGCGTCCGCGAAGCGAGCTGACGGGCGACCCGGGATCTCGAAGAGGCGCGTTTCTCGGGACACCGGCCGGCGCAGCCGCAGATCTGAGTAATGCAGCGCCCAGGCGGCTGCATAGGGCAGACGCCGTGACCAGCGGTTTCGTCGGGTCCTGAACCCGATGGTCGTGCGCTGGTCCTGAACCCCCGCCACCAAGTATGGGCGCTTTTCGCAACTCTTTGCATATGCACAGGCCGCTGACCAGCATGTTTGGTCGGCGGCTTCTGCGTTTGTGGGGCGAGTTTGTGGGGTCCTACTCAACTTCCGCGTAGGGCAAGGAGGCGGCCCGCCAGGGCACGGACGGCCCGACACGCTGCGGTTTCGTGCGTCGAGGTGGACGGTGTCGGAGACCTGCACAGGGCGTGCCCTATGCAGCGCCATGCAGCTGCACTGATCAACGGCGCTCGGAGTTCTCGGCACGTCGAGGCCGATGATCGTGCAGGTGACGATGGCCACGTCAACGAAGGAGGCCGACCGGGATGCCGCTCTGCGCCGGATCGCCAAAGCGCTCTCGACGGTCGGCTACGCGCTCCCCGGCACGCTCACGGTCCGGGCCTACTCGTGTGGCAAGGCGAACTGCAGGTGCAAGAGCGACCCTGCGGCACGCCACGGGCCCTACGCCTACTGGACCCGCAAGGTCGGATCGACCACCAAGACCCCCGGGTTCTCGCCGATGACCAGCTCAAGGACTACCGACAGTGGTTCGACAACGCCCGCCGGCCCAACGAGCGTCGTCGACGAGGACCAGCATTGGTGCCGACCTTTGGTCGTTCGTTCGGGTGGCTCGTCAGACCTCGTGCCTGGGGGTTCGGTGTGGAGGCGCGACATTTCCGGGTGGCGGTTGGTCCCGCGGACGGGGTTTGAGGTCGATAAGAAGGGTGACGACGGTGTTCTCGCCCCGGATGGCGCGGAGGTCGAGATGCCCCGTCTTGGTGGCGGTGTTGGTTGCGGCGTAAAGGTTGGCGATGGTCCGTAGGGGTTGTTTCTCGGCGTGCGTGAGGACATCGCCCACCATGGCGCCTGCTTCCTCAGCTCGGCTGGCGGGCTCGACAGCGCGGACGAGGAGGCCGACAGTCTCGGGCAGGCCGGCAGCGCGGCGAGTGGCCATGGTGATGTGCGCGGGAGCGAGGGCGAAGCCGAGCCGCGGGAAGGTGGCGTGGGGGCTGGTGCCCTCGAGGGAGACGAGCAGCGTCCGAAGCAGTTCGACTAGGTGGTCGCGCTGTTGGGAGTCGAGGCCGGCAAGGAGCCGGTTCTCGGTGGTGATGTGAGCAGGGGTGACCCGCTCGAAGAGGTCGAGCCCTTCTGGGGTGAGAGCGACGAGGCTGTTGCGCCGGTCAGAGGGGTCCACGTCTCGGGTCACGAGTCCTCGCTCGACGAGGTGATCGACACGGGCGCTGACGGTGCCGGAGCTGAGATTGAGCTCTCGCATCAACTCCCGCTGCGATACGCCGTCGGGTCGGTCAAGGCGGCGGAGGGTGACCAGAGTAGTAAAGCCGGCGGCGTTGAGGCCGTACTCGTGAAAGGTGGCTTCCAGTTCGGCGTCGATCGTGCGGGTCAGCCGGGCGAGGCGAGCCATGACCGCCACGGGCGAGAGGTCGAGGTCGGGCCTTGCCTTCCCCCACCCGGTGAGGAGGCGGTCGACTGAGTCATTCGGTCCCTCCCCGCGCTCCGGCTCGGTCCGTCTGGGCTTAGGACTCACCCCTGCATCCTACGGCTCGTCGGAATAGCTTGAGCCAAAGCGATGAGCGATGAGGCCGACGAACGACGGTTCCGGCGAGGCGACAGACACCACCAGTACGAAGCTCCGGCGGTGATCGACAAGCCGCGACCTTTCGTGGGGATCAGCGAGATGCAGAGGATCGCTTTAGCGGGTACGGGCCATGGAGCTCGTTCGGCAGTGCTGAATCGAGGCGCATCTGGTGGTGTCGCGGGCAGGAGACAAGACGCTCGTCGATGGAAGCGGCCTGCCGCGGCACCGGCTGCGAGAGTTGGCGGACCGGGGCTACGGGGCCAGCGACGGCGGCGGAGGCCATGGTCATCTCGCCGTTCGCGAGGGTGAGCAGCGGCGGGGTGGAGCCAGCCGGGCCAGGATCGCTTCGAACAGCGACCGTAGGGGCGGCCGCTGAAGCGGGTGAGGCGTCTGGGGGGCGCTGCCGCGGAGGCCACGTCGTAGCTCGAGACGCAGACCTCCGCGCAGGCGGGGTCAGGTTCGCCTTGGCGAGGGCCAGTAGAGGGACCAGCATCTGCCGACCCTCTCGCGTAGCCTCCATCGCATCGACATATTAGCTTGTGGCCAAGCTAATATGTCGATGTGTCAGGAGGTTCGATGCGTATCGGGGTGATCGGGGCGGGACGGATCGGCGCAAACGCGGCCCGCCTGTGGGTGTCGGCTGGCCACGACGTGCTGGTCTCCTACAGCCGGAACCCGGCCCGGTTGGCAACGCTGGCCGCCGAGCTGGGGGAGCGGGCCCAGGCGGGAACGGTGGTGGAGGCGGTCGCCTTCGGGGAGGTGACGTTGCTGTCGGTGCCGTGGCCGCAGATCGACGCGGTGCTGGCCGAGACGGGATCCCTGTCGGGGCAGATCGTGATCGACACCACCAACCACTTCAGCCGGGACGGAGTCGAGGCGATCCCCGACGGGTTGACCGCGGCGGAGTTCAACCAACAACGCATGCCCGGCGCCCGCCTGGTGAAGGCGTTCAACACCTTGACCGCCGGGTTCCAGGCCAGCGAGGCCGGCCGGCCCGCTGCGGAGCGGGTGGTGCTGTTCATGTGCGGGGACGACGCCGCTGCCAAGGAGGTCGTGGCCCGCCTGATCAGCGACGCCGGATTCGCGACGGCCGATGTGGGTGGCTTGGCCGACGCCGCCGCGATGGAGGCACCCCGCCGGCCTGGCGCCCTCTACGGCGAGGAGTACCGGCCCGCCGATGCCCAGGCGGCGTTGGCGGCGCTGGGGGCCGGGCGGCCATTGCCGCCCAAGCC
>JAKAQB010000120.1 GCA_021811865.1 Actinomycetes bacterium
GGGACGGTGTCCTTCGGGCCGGCGCGTGACGGCCGTGACGAAGTACCAGACCGCCCAGATGAGGACGCCCCAGAAGGCGACCATGGCGAGCGCGCCGAGTAGCCATCCCCACCAGTGGACCCCGCCTCCCCAGTACCACATCATCGACATCACCTCCTGCGACCCGGGTTCCTCGCGGGCCTGTCTCCATGCTCGTCCTTAATACCCCTGCGGGGTAGGTGCGTTGGTCCTTGCCGGGTAAGGACGAACGGCCCTACCCCCCGGGCGTATCTGGCGCCGAGGATGGCCCCATGTTCTGGGTAGTCGGCGTTGCCGTTGCCGCTGCGGTCGCCGCCCTTGGCGGCGGGCTGCTCGCCCGCTCCTGGATCGTCCGGCTCGGCGGCAGCGTTCCGGTCCGCTCGCTTGGCGTCTGGCGGTCGCTTCGGGGCGGGGTCGCAGGCCGACCGAGGGCCGCGGTTGCCCTGGTGCCGGTTCGGAGCGTGCGTGGCCGCTGCGATCTTCGGTGTGCCAAGGAGGTGTGGTGATCATGACTGTCACTTCGGATCGCTCTGCGACGGACCAGCCGCCGAGGCGACCTCGTCGTCGCCGGGTGGTGGTCGCGGTGGTTGCCGGTGTGCTGGCGGCGGCCGGGTTCGGGACGGGGCTTGCCTTGTCGCTCGGCGGCTCGCAGCCCCCGCCGGGGAGCTCCACCGCGGCTTCGTACGACTACTACCAGTCGGTGATGGGTCGCTTTGGGTCGGGGTCGATGATGGGCGGCGGCTCCTATGGCTGGATGATGGGCCAGTCCGGCTACGCCTGGATGATGGGAGGTGCCGGCGCTCCCGAGTGGATGCGCGGCCAGGACCTGCCGGGGTTCATGATGGGCGGTGAGACCGATCCGGGGAAGGTCATGGGCGGGCTCTTCGCCGACGCGCCGGGCCCGCGGGTGAGCCCGTCGAAGGCGACGCGCCTCGGCAGCGAGGTGCCCGCCGGTGCGACGGCTGACCGGGCGGCCAACCGGCTCACCTTCACCTCCCCGGACGTGCACCTCGTCGTGCTCGCCAGCCCCTCGATGCCGGCGGAGAACTTCCGCATCGCCGGCATGACCAACCCGACGGTCGTGGTGCCCAAGGGCGCCACGGTGTCGATCGAGCTCGTCAACGCGGACAGTGACATGGCTCACGGCCTGGTCGTCACCGCCTCGGGGGCGGCGTCGTCGCCGATGCCGATGATGGCCGCCCCGCCGGCGTTCCCCGGCGCGGCGCTGTGGTTCCTCGGCGAGTCCACCTCGGCCGGCATGCACACCGGCACGCTCACCTTCACCGCCGGCGCCTCGGGCACCTACCAGTACCTCTGCCCGGTCCCGGGCCACGCCCAAGAGGGGATGGCGGGCACCTTCGTCGTCGCGAGCGCGAGCTGACACCGCGATGGCGAGCGGACGAGGCAGGGCCAATGCGGCGCGTCCGACGCGCCGTTCGGCCGCCGCCGCCGGGAAGCCCCGGCCGGCTGCGGCGGGGCCGACCCGCGCCGGCCCCGCCAAGGCGAGCGTCAACGGGAACGGATGGCGGCGCACGCCAGATGACGCCGCCGCGTCGGGCTGTGGGGCGGCGGCGCGGCGCTCGTCGTGGGGCTGGCCGTGACGCTCACCGTCGTCCTCACGGCCGCTTCCACCCCGAGCGGGTCGCACAGCGAGGTGCTGGCACCCCCGGTCGCCGCGGGAACGCCCGACACCCAGCCCGCCGTGCTCGTCGTGGCCAATACCTCGGGGATCTCCGGGGTCGTCGCCTACGACACGACCGGCTGGCCGACTGACCGCGACGACGGCCCCGCTGCCCAGGCGCTTCACCACGCCCACGTCGCCGGACCGGTCGCCTACTCGGTCACCCCGCCGGTGGGGGGCGACCACAGCCCGGTCTGGTTGGACTGCGGCGTCTACGACCAGCCGGTGCCCAACGAGCGCGCCGTGCACGACCTCGAGCACGGGGCGGTGTGGATCACCTACCGGCCCTCGCTGCCCGCCACCGAGGTGCGCCAGCTCCAGAGCTTCGAGTCCCGCCAGTCGCCCGTCGGCGCGACCGGGTCCCGCTACGTCGACGTGAGCCCCTACCCGGGTCTCTCGTCGCCGATCGTGATCTCGTCGTGGGGCTTCCAGCTGCAGGTCAGCTCGCCCACCGACCCGAGGCTCCAGCGATTCGTCAACACCTTCCGGGCGAGCAGCACGTATGCCCCTGAGCCCGGCGGGGAGTGCACGGGAGGCCTCGGCACGCCCCTGCAGCGCTGACGAGCTCGACGGGTCGGGAAGATACCCACCATGGGTAGAGCCAGATCTCGGCAGGAAGAGCGGGCGGCGGTGGATCTACTTGCAGGCGGTCAGCGAGCCTCATGTCGCTGTCGAACTGGTGCTGTCCAGCGCTCAGGCCTGCGGCACCCGACCGGCGCAACCGGACTACGAACGGGGTCTTGACAACCCACCCGGGTCAAGATAATACAGGGGTAGGGTATAATCGAAGCGAGATGAGGAGAGGAGCGTCCGATGGCTGAGACGATTACCTACACCGTGGCGGGGATGACCTGCGACCACTGCACGCACGCCGTGTCGAGTGAGGTCGCCTCGGTGGCCGGCGTGGCCGGCGTCGAGGTGGACCTCGCGACCAAGCTCGTCACGGTGACCGGCGAGGGCCTCGACGACCAGCGGCTGCGTGCTGCGATCGAAGAGGCCGGCTACGAGGCGTCGTGATGGCGGCGGCGACTGACACCGAGGCCCGATCGACCGAGGCAACGGCGACCGAGAGCCGCCAGCACGTCGAGCTGGCGATCACAGGCATGACGTGCGCCTCGTGCGCGGCGCGCATCGAGAAGCGCCTCAACAAGGTGGATGGCGTAACCGCCACGGTCAACTTCGCCAGCGAGCACGCGGCGGTCGCCTTCGACCCGACCCAGGTGGACCTCGACGACCTGATCGGGGCGGTGGAGTCGGCCGGCTACGGCGCCGCCCTTCCCGAGGCCGTGACCGACGAGGACCCGGCCCGCCCCTACCGGCACCGCCTCGTCCTCGCCGTGGCGTTCAGCGTGCCCCTGGCGGTCTTCGCCTGGGTCACCGCTTCCCGGCCGCCCGGCTGGGAGTGGGTCTCCCTCGTGCTCGCCACCCCGGTCGTGGTCTACGCCGGGTGGCCGTTCCACAAGGCCGCGCTCGCGAACGCCCGGCACGGGGTGGCCACCATGGACACCCTCATCTCGGTCGGCACCCTCGCCGCGTGGATCTGGTCGACGGTGGTGCTCGTGGCCGGCATCTCGACGAGCGTCTACTTCGACACCGCCGGGGCGATCACCGCCCTGATCCTGCTCGGCCGCTACCTCGAGGCCCGGGCCAAGCGCCGCTCGGGTGAGGCGATCCGCAAGCTCTTGGAGCTCGGCGCCAAGGAGGCCCGGGTGCTGCGCGACGGCACCGAGGTCCTCGTGCCGGTGGAGGGCCTGGTCGTGGGGGAGCGCTTCGTGGTACGCCCCGGAGAGAAGGTCGCCACCGACGGCGTGGTGGAGTCGGGGACCTCGGCGATCGACCAGTCGATGCTGACCGGCGAGTCGGTGCCGGTCGAGGTCGGCCCCGGTGACGCCGTGGCCGGCGCCACCGTCAACACCTCGGGCCGCCTCGTCGTCGAGGCCACCCGGGTGGGCGCGTCCACCGCACTCGCCCAGATCGCCCGGCTGGTGGCCGACGCCCAGGCCGGCAAGGCACCGGTCCAGCGCCTCGCCGACCGGGTGTCGGCGGTGTTCGTGCCCATCGTCATTGCCATCTCGGCGCTGACCTTGGTGGGCTGGCTGCTGATCGGTGGCGCCGCGACGACGGCCGCCTTCACCGCCGCGGTGGCGGTCATCGTCATCGCCTGCCCCTGCGCCCTGGGACTGGCCACTCCGACCGCCCTCATGGTCGGCACCGGGCGGGGCGCCCAGCTTGGCATCGTGATCAAGGGCCCCGAGGTCTTGGAGCAGACCCGCCAGGTCACCACGATCGTCTTGGACAAGACCGGCACGCTCACCGAGGGCAAGATGGCCGTCTCCGCCGTCGTTCCCGCCGCAGGTGTCGACGAGGAGGAGCTGCTGCGCCTGGCGGCCGGGGCCGAAGATGCCAGCGAGCACCCGATCGCGCGGGCCGTCGCCGCCTACGGGCGAGACCGGCTCGGCACGCTGCCCGAGGTCGAGTCGTTCTCGGCCCGGGCCGGTCTCGGGGTCGAGGCCGTGGTCGACGGCCACGCCGTGGTGGTCGGCCGACCGAGCCTGCTGGCCGACTGGGGGGTCCACCTCCCCGACGGGCTCACGGCCGAGGTGGCCCGCCTGGAGGCCGGGGGCTCGACGGTGGTCGCCGTCGCGGCCGACGGAGCAGCGAAGGGTCTTATCGCGGTTGCCGACCGGATCAAGGCGACGAGTCGCCAGGCCGTGGCCGAGCTGCGCGCCCTTGGGCTCACCCCGGTGCTGCTCACCGGGGACAACGAGCGGACCGCCCGGGCCGTCGCCGCCGAGGTGGGCATCGACCGGGTCCTGGCGGGAGTCCTGCCCGAGGACAAGGCGGCCGAGGTCGCCCGCCTCCAGGAGGCCGGTGAGGTGGTGGCCATGGTCGGCGACGGGGTCAACGACGCCCCGGCCCTGGCGAAGGCGGACCTGGGCCTGTCGATCGGGACCGGCACCGACGTCGCCATCGAGGCCTCCGACATCACCCTCGTCGCCGGCGACCTCCGAGCCGCTGCCGACGCCATCCGCCTGTCTCGCCGCACGCTGTCGACGATCAAGGGCAACCTCGTGTGGGCCTTCGGCTACAACGTCGCCGCCATCCCCCTGGCGGTCGCCGGGCTCGTCAACCCGATCGCCGCCGCCGCCGCGATGGCCTTCTCCAGCGTCTTCGTGGTCACCAACTCGCTGCGCCTGCGCCGCTTCCGCCCGACCGAGGAGTCCAGATGACCGACACCGCCAGAGCCGAGGGCCCGCCGGCCGCAGCCGACGGGTTGGGCCAGCCCCAGCCCTATGGCTACGTGGCCGCCAAGAACAAGGACGCGCTGATCAACCGGATGCGCCGCATCGAGGGCCAAGCACGGGGCATCGAGAAGATGATCACCGAGGACCGCTACTGCATCGACATCCTCACCCAGATCGCCGCGGTGTCGACCGCCCTGGAGACGGTGGCCGGCATCCTGCTCGACGATCACGTCAACCACTGCGTCCGCCACGCCCTCACCTCGGGCGACGAGGCGGTTGCCGCCGAGAAGACCACCGAGCTGCTCGAAGCCGTCCACCGCTTCACCCGGACCCGATGACCACCCACGGAGGGCCTTCGTGACGGTCCTCCACGCCCTCGGTCACGCCCTCGAGGTCGCCGGCGGGATGGCCTGGCAGATCGCCTGGTCCCTCATCCTCGGCTTCACCCTCTCCGCCATCGTCCAGGCACTCGTGCGCAAGGCCACCATCAGCCGCCTGCTCGGCGACCGCCGACCGAAGACCCTCGCCGTCGCCTCCGGGCTCGGGATCGCCAGCTCGTCGTGCTCCTACGCGGCGGTGGCGCTCGCCCGCTCGCTGTTCCGAAAGGGCGCCGACTTCGTCGCCGCCATGACCTTCGAGATCGCCTCGACCAACCTGGTCATCGAGCTCGGCATCATCATGGCCCTCCTGCTCGGCTGGCAGTTCACCTTGGCCGAGTTCGTCGGCGGACCGATCATGATCGTCCTCGTTGCCGTGGGCTTCCGCCTCGTGCTCCGCCAGCGGCTGCTCGACGAGGCCCGCCGCCAGTCCGACCGGGGGCTGGCCGGCCAGATGGAAGGCCACGCGGCCATGGACATGTCGATCACCGAAGGCGGCAGCCTGTGGCGGCGGCTGCGCTCAGCGAACGGGCGCACCTCGGTGTCGCACATCTTCGTCATGGAGTGGGCGGCGGTGCTGCGTGACGTGGTCGGCGGGCTGCTCTTGGCCGGCGCCCTCGGCGCCTGGGTTCCCGACAGCTTCTGGCGTCACCTGTTCTTCGCCGGTCACCCGCTGGCGGCCAAGATCTGGGGGCCGCTCATCGGGCCGGTCATCTCGGTCTTCGGCTTCGTCTGCTCGATCGGGAACGTCCCGCTCGCCGCGGTGCTGTGGAACGGCGGGATCAGCTTCGGGGGCGTCGTGGCCTTCATCTTCGCCGACTTGATCATCATCCCGATCCTGCTCATCTACCGCAAGTACTACGGGACGAAGATGACGCTTGTCATCTTGGGCGTCTTCTACGTCACGATGGCGCTGGCCGGCTACGCGGTCGAGCTCCTCTTCGGCGCCGCCGGGCTCGTGCCCACCACCCGCAACGCCACGGTCCTCCGCCCGAGCATCACCTGGGACTACACGACGATCCTCAACATCGTCTTCTTCGCCCTCGCCGGAGCCCTCGTATGGCGGTTCTTCAGAACCGGCGGCCGCCAGATGCTCGGGATGATGGGCGGCGCGCCCGCGGGTGTCGATGCCGACAGAGAGAACCACCACCACTGAGGCATCGAGGCCCGGCTGCACTCATCTTTGACCTGATCGGCACAAGGGCGGAGCCACCCGACTTGCAAGGCGAAGACGGTAGACAATCACCGATGCGTCCTCGTCGTGGAGTTTCTCGGGGCCTGGCGCGCCCGAGCAACATTGAGTAGGGCAACCTGTGGGTGCCGAGAACCCCGTCCGCCCAGCTCAAGCGTGTGGGTGCCGAGAACCCCTCCGCCCACCGCGAGCCGGCCAGCGGTACACGCGGACGAGACCGCCGAAAAGGTCGGTGCTTCGCATCCTGGCCGAGTCGACGTCGCCGGCGGTGGGAGGCTGTCGCATCGAGAGCAACGGGCGGGGGCTGTTAGCCGAGAGACCAGTGGGGCCGTTGCGCCTTGTGGTCGTCCGGCTGTACCCCCCCAGGTGAGCGGGCCGGCGCCTGACCGCCCCTGTCGGTGTTGGCAAAGGATCCAGGAGCCGGGCGAGTCGGTCATCGTGCTTTGTCGTAGTACACTTATCCCGTGTGGAGATCCACGGGTCAGCTCGGCGCCACAACGTCGCCGACGAGGACATCGAACACGCGCTGGCCCACTCCGTCGCCTGGGCCGAACTGGGCGACGATCCACCGCGCTACCTGCTCGCCGGGCCCGACCGCGCCGGGAACCTGCTCGAGCTGGTCGTCTTGGTTCTCGGAGGAGACGAGCTGGTGATCCACGCGATGGGACTTCGACGCTCGACCGCCCAGGAGCTCTTCGGAGAGGAATGATGGCCGATCAGCACACCTACGGGCACACCAAGAGCGGCGAGCCGATCACCGACGAGATGATCGAGCGGTTCGCCGAGGAAGCCGAGCGCGGCTACGAGCCTGGTCAGCTGCAGGGACGTCGTCGGGGACCTGGCCGGCCTCCGCTCGGTGACGCTGCCAAGTCGGTGGAGTCGGTGCGGCTAGAACCCGAGCTTCGCGACGAAGTCGCTCGGCGGGCACAGACCGAGGGCGTCACGGTGTCCGAGCTCATCCGCAGAGCGCTGCGCCAGTATCTGAAGAGCGCGTAGCGCCTGGCGCGCAGCGTTTCTCGGGGGCTCCCTGAGCACCACCGTCCCG
>JAKAQB010000121.1 GCA_021811865.1 Actinomycetes bacterium
TTGGTCCGAACTTCTCCTTGAGGTTGACGCGATGACTGTCGTCGTTGGGGGACCCTCCCTCAACTCACCCGCCCGTACACCACCCCCCGGGACTCAACTCAGGGGGCGTCAGCGGCGTGAATCGTAGACCCCCACTGGGACGGTCCTGGGGAATACCGGGGGTTAGTGGTACCTCGAACCTTCGAGTTTGCGCGCGGTTACTCACTCAGCTGCACGAACCCTCGCAGTATCCCCCACTTACTGTACGGGACTCCTCTCGCTACCGTCTCCCACATGGCGCGACCCAGGCGAACGCCGCCGGGCCTTCGGACGGATGTGCTTCGAGGCGGTCGAACGCTACGGGATCACTGGGCGGCTTGACCAGCGAGATCACACCAAAGCCCCAGCTCTCCCAGTGGGCGCAGTACTTCTGAGCCAATTTCGGTAAGCCAGTTCGGCTTGCCACCAACGGAAGACGGTCGGACGGCCCCGAATCGATTCGAACTCGTGCTGCCGCCTTGAAAGGGCGCCGCGGCGGTGACTCGTGACCTGCGCTGATTCGAGAAAGTGCTGGTCAGCGCCAACGAGGACCCGCCCGTACCCGACCTCTCATGGCCGTAGTGGACCGCCCGTGATGCCACGATGATGGCACGCTCTCTCGGTGGTCGGTCTTCGCCGACAGAACCGGGCCGATGCTCAAGTGGGGCTCCAGCAGAGGCGACAGCTATCCCAGTCCCATCCCTGGCGCTTCGCTGTCCGGTAGCAGTCCTCGGCGGCGTCCCTGAACCTCTCGTCGGCAGGCTTGCGCTGGAAGTGCCGGCCGATGCTCAGCACTGCGACGGGGCCGGCACCGGCCGACTTGAGCGCCGCAGCAACGCTCTGGGCGTGGGACCCGGTTGTCCAGGTGTCGTCGACGATGAGCACCGACTCGCCGGAGAGGGGCTCTGCGATCCACCGTCCAGCTTCGAAGACTCGTCCTACGTCGGGGCCGTGGCCACTGGGGCGTAGGAGCGGCCGGTAGCGACCGCGAGTCGATGGCACGACGGTGCCGACCATGTGCTCGAGCGGGTGTTCGCCCGTGCGGCCTCCGCCGCTCGGCACAGTGGTCACCAGGGAAAAGCCTCCGCTGGCGGCTTCGCGGACCAGGCAGTCCTCGTGAGTCGTGAGCCATCTCCAGAGCAAAGCGGCGAGACGGAGGGCGATCTCGGACTGGGCTGGGCTCGGTTGTGTCTTGTATGTCCACAGCTCGTAGGCGAGTTGCTCCTCGTTGACCGCCAGGGATACGAAGTCCACGGCGTCTGCTACCGCGTCGAGTCGCGTGTGGGCCTGGTTGCACTGGAAGCAGCGCGGCCAGCCGCCGACCACGGCTGTTCCGCAGACCTCGCAGACACCGGGTCCGCGAGATAGGACGGGAAAAAGGAAATTGGCGTACCGGTCGGTCAGTTGGGTGGCCGTCGGCACGGCCAGTTACCAGATCAGTTCTGAGACCGGGGTCAGCACCTCTCCGAGAACCTTCACCACGTCGTCGATGTCGGACACGACGAAGGCCCCGGGACGCTGCGCGTATTCGCGGGCCCAGTCGTGCTCGAGCAGCGAGTCGAGGAGGAGGATCGGCCGGCCGTGCTCTAAGGCTAGGCGCGCTTGCATTCTCGCTCCGCTCTTCCAACCGGCCTCGATGACCACCGTGGCTGCGGCGTAGCCGCTCATGACCGCGTTCCTCATCGGGAAGCTGTGCTTGGTTGGCGGCGCATCCGGCCAGAACTGGGACAGCACCAGGCCCTCCTCGCCGATACGATCCTGGAGCGCGGCGTTCTCGGCTGGGTAAGAGCGACGCAGCCCCGTGCCGATGACCGCCACTGCTCGACCACCGGACGCGAGAGCGCCTTGCAAGGCGGCCGTGTCGATCCCGGCCGCCAAGCCACTGACGACCGGGACGCCCCGACTCGCCAGCTCCTCTGCGAGGCCTCGTGCCCTCCGACGCGCTCCTTCCGATGCTTGGCGGGTCCCGACGATGGCGACGCCGCCTGCGTCGTCGGCGTCCAGTCGACCACGGTACGTGAGGAAGGGGGGTCGTTGGTGCACGGTCCTGAGCCGCTCGGGGTAGGCGGCGTCGAGCACGGTGACGATGCCGATGCCTTCCCGGCGCCAGTTGTCGAGCTCTCGCTGGAGCGCTGGGATGTCGGTCGACCCATCTCGCAGTTGGGTGTCGGGGAACAGGCTGGACTGCCGTGGGGCCACCTCGGGCCGGTCGAGGACGGCGACTGCGCTTCCAACGGACTCGATCTTGTCTGCGATGTCGAGCCAGCGCGCTCCCGGACGACGGAGCAGCGCTAGGAGAGCGGCGGTTTCCCGAGCGTCCATGGCGACAGGCTAGGCGAACATACGTTCGAAGTGAGTTGATGCTGGCACTCTTTGGCGAGCGTAGCCGCGGGTCTGTCGACAAACTGGGTGGCGTCCGACAAAGAAAAGTCTCGATCTAGCCTAGATGTGCCACTCATGTGCTGGTAAGCGTAGGACGTGAACAACGGTAGCTTTGACCCATGGCAGGAGAGATTCGCGAGCTTCGACGACCTTCGTCACCTGGTGGACGGCGAGGGCGGTCTGCTTCGCGTGTCGATGTACGAGCTGCGGCGCGCTCATGGCGCCGGGAAGCTCGGTGTGCGAGTACGAGAGGAGATCGTCCAACAGCTTGCAGGTGTGGGACTCGGCTTCTTCCCCGGTCCGGACCTGCCGACGTACCAAGAGCATGACGTGAGGGTCTACCGGCGGGGCACGCCGGTGGGAGACCTCGTCGACGCGGTGCTGTGGCCGTCAGTCACCGGCGATCAGCTCCTGTTGGAGAGCCGGAGCGACGAGGCTGCGACCATCTTGAAGCAGGTCCGTGCGCTTGTCTGTGAGGACTGACCGGTCGCGAGCGGGACGAGCGGGGCGATGAACGAGCAGTCGAGGGTCGCGCCGCAGCTCACGGGCGCGGCGCTGGCCGCGGTCCGGCACCGGGGAAGCCACCTGCAGATCATCGCGGCGGCGGGATCGGGCAAGACGGAGGTGGTGTCGCAGCGGGTGGCGGACCTGCTGGCCGACGGGGTGGCGCCGGACGGGATCGTGGCGTTCACGTTCACCAAGCGGGCGGCGGAGGAGCTGGAGCAGCGGATCGCCCGGCGAGTCGAGGGGCGACTCGGGCGGGAGGCGCTGGATCGGCTGAACGGGTTGTTCGTGGGCACGATCCACGGCTTCTGCTTCCGGCTCCTGCAGCAGCGGGTGCCGCGCTACGAGACCTACGACGTGCTCGACGACAACCAGCTGACCGCCTTCCTGTCGCGGGAGGCGAGGCAGCTCGGCCTCCGCTCGCTGGACAGCGACGGGAAGCTGTTCGCGTCGATCCGGGCGTTCCGCAGCGCCTTGGACGTGGTGGAGAACGAGCTGCTGGACGCCGCCTCGCTCCCCGAGCCGTTGGCGTCGGTCATGGCCTCCTACTACGAGACCCTCGACCGGTACCGGCTGCTGACCTACGGCCAGCAGGTGGTGGCAGCGGTCCGGGAGCTGGGCCAGCCGGACCTGGCGGCGGAGGTGCACGACCGGCTGCGGCACCTGATCGTCGACGAGTACCAGGACGTCAACCCCGCCCAGGAGCGGCTTATCGGCCTCCTGGTGGGACCGGACACCGAGTTGTGCGTGGTCGGAGACGACCACCAGGCCATCTACCAGTGGCGCGGGTCGGACGTGACGAACATCGTCGGCTTCGCCGAGCGCCACCCGTCGGTCGCGACCTTCGAGATCACCGCCAACCGCCGCAGCCGGCCGGGGATCATCGACGCCGCCAACCGGTTCTCGCCGACCATCCCGGACAGCATCCCCAAGACGATGACGCCCACCCGCCCGCCGAGCGACCGGGGAGCAGCGGAGGTGGCGGTGTGGGCCGCTCCGTCGGAGAAGGACGAGGTGGGCTGGATCGCCGGCCTGATCGACGAGCTGGCGACGGCGGGCGTCGCCTACCGGGACATGGCGGTCCTGGTCCGCAGCCGGGCCGCCTACCCGGCCTTGCTGGATGCCTTCGCCGCCGTGGACATCCCCGTCCAGCCCGGCGGCCGGACCGGCCTGTTCGACCAGCCGGAGGGCCGCCTGCTGGGCCAGACGTTCTGTTGGTTGAGCGCTACGGAGTGGCGCGACCCCTACGGGCCGCCCCGGGCGATCCCCACCGAGGCCCTCCTCGACGACTATGGCCGGGTCTTTCCCCTGAAAGTCAACCGCCGGCGGCTCCTGGCCCGCTTCCTGGCGGACTGGAAGGCCGAGGTCCCCAAGGAGGGCCGCCGGGCCGACCTGGTCGGCGAGCTGTACCTGCTCACCGACCACCTCAACGTGAAGACCTGGGACCTGGCCGACCCGCTGGCGCTCAACCGGCTTGGGACGATCGCCCGCTTCTCCGCCCTGCTGGCCGACTACGAGTCGGTCCACCGGCGGGCCCGACCCGACACCGACACCCCGGGCGAGCAGGTCGGCGGCCAAGACCGCGGCGTGTGGTACTACCGCAACCTGGCCATCCACATCGTCAACTACGCCCAGGGCGCCTACGAGGGCTTCGACGGGGAGGCCGACTTCGTGCTCGACGCCGTCGACATCACGACCATCCACCGGGCCAAGGGCCTGGAGTGGCCGGTGGTGTTCGTCTCGTCGATGACCGCCGCCCGCTTCCCGACCCGCTACACCGGCCGGCCGCAGCCGTGGCTGGTGCCCCGGGACCGCTTCGCCGCCGAGCGCTACGAGGGCAGCGATGCCGACGAGCGCCGTCTGTTCTACGTGGCGATGACCCGCGCCCGGGACTGGCTGTCGGTGTCCCGCCACGACCGGGTCAAGACCCGCGCCGTGGCCGCCAGCCCCTACCTGCGCGAGCTCGCCCACCTGGCGGTCCCCCCCGAGTCCGTGCACCCGCCGGCGATCGAGGGACGCGGCGACGGCGACGACGAGCCGATCGCCATCACCTACAGCGAGCTGGCGGCGTTCCTCGACTGCGGCATGGCGTTCCGGCTCCGCAACCTCGTCGGCTTCCAGCCCCGCCTGGCCCCCGAGCTCGGCTACGGCAAGGCCGTCCACCACGTCATGCGGGCCGTCGCCGAGGCCACCCAGGCCACCGGTCGCGTCCCGGGGCCGGCGGAGACCGACACCATCCTCGACGCCAGCTTCTTCCTCCCCACCGCCAACAAGCCCGCCCACCGCCAGCTCAAGGACGCCGCCCGCCGGCTGGTGGTCACCTACGCCGCCGAGCACCCCGACGACCTGCACCGGGTGTGGGAGGTCGAACGACCCTTCGAGCTGCACCTCGACGGCGTCAGGGTTTCCGGGCGGGCCGACGTCATCCTGGACCACGAAGGCGGCGTCCCCACCGCCCTGGCGATCGTCGACTACAAGACCTCCACCCGCGACGAGTCGGTCCACTACGACCTCCAGTTGCAGGTCTACGCCGACGCCGGCCGGCGGGAAGGCCTCGACGTGCGGGGCGCCTACGTCCACGACCTCAAGGCCGCCCGCCGCGACCCCATCCCCGTTGCCACCGAGCAGCTGGCCGCCGCCGAGGCGACCGTGACCGGCGCCGCGGCGCGCATCCGCGCCCGGGACTACCGGCCCAACCCGGGCCGGCGCTGCCGGACCTGCGAGGTCCGTACGGTGTGCGGCTCCGCCCAGCGCTGACGACGGCTCGCGTGGTACAGCCTGTGGTACGATCAGGGACATGCCCGCGGACGATGCCCTCGGCCGGCTCCTCACGCTCTTGGACGGCTCGGCGGAGGGCACGGCCGGCACGTCGGTGCGCCTCCCGGCCAACCTTCGGGAGGCCGCGACGGTAGCTGTAGACATGGGCTACGCCCTGTCGGCCGCCGAGCTCACCGTCAAAGGACTGCACGACGTGCTCGAGGCGGTGGCGCAGAGGGCGCTGCTCGACCAGCACTACAAGCGCCACCCGCAAGACCGCCCGTCCCTGGCCGAGGTGGCGCAGGCAGCGGCCGAGCTCGACGGCGATCCGGTGGCGGAGGAGCCGGCGCTCATCCAAGAGGCGGCGGCCCTGGTCGAGGAGAGGGAGACCCCCGGGTTGGCGAGGCCGGACACCGTCGTGATGATCGCGAACCTCTTGAGGTGGAGCCGCAGCGCATGATGGCGCCTCGGTCCGTCGTATTGGACAACGAGGCCGTCAGCGCTCTCCTCGACCCCGGCCACACCAAGCACCGCCGGATGCTGGCCCGCATCGAGGTCGCCGCCTCCCGCAACCTGGTGCGGGCAGGTGCGGTCGAGCTCCTCGTCCCCACCTCCGTTCGGGTCGAAGCCGGATGGGACCGTCAGGCCGCGGGGGCCGCCCCCGTGAACCGACTCCGGGTGCACGACGCACCGCTGGACACGGCCACCGCCAACCAGGCGGCCCGACTGCGCCGGGATCTCGCCGTCTCGGTCGCCGACGCCCACGTCGGTGCCGTCCTCGCCGCGGCCGCCAAGCCGGTGGCCGTGATCACCAGCGACGTTGCCGACCTGCGGCGGATCGCCGGCCATCTCGGCGTGCAGGCCACCATCGTGGCGGTTTGAGCACGGCAGGCTCAGACGTCGAAGACCTTCATCACCTCGTCGCCGTAGTCGTTGATCACCTTCACGGCGATCTTCCCCGTCTCCGGCCGGGGGAACGGTCGGGACTCCGTCGAGTGCAGCGACGCCCACGCGACCTCGTCGATGTCGGCCTTGCGCTCGGCCGAGTCGAGGGTGGCGAAGTACTCGTCGCGCTCGAGAAGGCCCGGGTCTGGTTCCGCGGTCCGAGCACCCCCAACGGGATTCGAACCCGTGCTGCCGCCTTGAAAGGGCGCCGCGAGCGCCCTCCTGTCCCTCGGCCGCCGCCGACAGCGCATGACTCGCCGGACGCTCCATCTGTCTTCTGTATCCTCCGGTGCGGTGGGGGTCAACAAGTCCGGCTCGGATGCGGCGCCGGAGCTCGAGGGTGACGCGGCGGCCGCTGTCCGCCACCGGGGCAGCCACCTGCAGATCATCGCGGCGGCGGGCTCAGGCAAGACGGAGGTGGTGTCGCAGCGGGTGGCGGACCTGCTGGCGGAAGGCGTGCCGCCTGACGGGATCGTGGCCTTCACCTTCACCCACCGGGCGGCGGAGGAGTTGGAGCAGCGGATCGCCCGGCGAGTCGAGGGGCGGCTCGGTCGGGGAGCGCTGGACCGGCTGAACGGGTTGTTCGTGGGCACGATCCACGGCTTCTGCTTCCGGCTGCTGCAGCACCGGGTGCCGCGCTACGAGACCTACGACGTGCTCGACGACAACCAGCTGACCGCCTTCCTCTCCCGTGAGGCGAAGCGGCTCGGCGTCCGGGAGCTGGACGCCGACGGGAAGCTGTTCGCGTCGATCCGGGCGTTCCGCAGCGCCTTGGACGTCGTGGAGAACGAGCTGCTGGACGCCGCCTCGCTCTCCGAGCCGTTGGCGTCGGTCATGGCCTCCTACTACGAGACCCTCGACCGGTACCGGCTGCTGACCTACGGCCAGCAGGTGGTGGCAGCGGTCCGGGAGCTGGGCCAGCCGGACC
>JAKAQB010000122.1 GCA_021811865.1 Actinomycetes bacterium
GCGCTTGCGAGGCGGGCGAGCGCGCCGCCGTCGAGCAGGATCGGCTGGGTACGCCCGCCGACGCTCAGGTCGACGTTGCCGGTCCCGCCGCCGAGAAGTGGGTGGTCGTCCACGACAGCGAGGAGCGCGGTCCGACCCGAGCCCGTCGAGGTTCCGTAGAACTCGATCTTGACCTGCTCGCGCGCCGTGGTGGTCGTCACTGCCGGCCCACCTGGGTTGCTGGGGTAGCTCGGTCGCAGGAGGGCGTTCACCACCGAGACGACTCGGCTGATCGTCGTCCCGTCGACGACCGCGCGGACGACACGGCGCCCGTGTCCGGGGGTGACCGCGATGACGATCCGGGTGACGTCGGTCGGGATCTTCTCGCTCGGTGGCTTGGAGGGCGAGTAGACCACCAGCGCGTCGATACGCACCACCGAGCCGCCGTTCGGCAACGAGGCAACGGAGACCTCCGGCCCGGCGTCGGTGAGAACCCGCACCGAGGGGACCGCGTAGCTGATCATCCATGCCGTCGTCACGCCACGGGAGTCTGACTGGCCGCTCGAGCTGAGGCTGGCGCCGGCGAGCGCGTGCGACCGGTACCAGCCGATGACCCGAGCCGGCGAGAGCGAGCTGACGCACATCGCCGTCGAGACCGCGAGGTTCGGCGTGCCAGGCACGGCGAGCGGCTGAGACAGACGGGACGAGGCTCGAGTGGGGACCCTTCCCACGCGCCTGCAGCCCGGGGGCTCGCCGACCTCGTGCAGGATCCGTTCGGCCTCGAGCCGGGCAAGGGCGGCATCGGACCGCCCGGGCTGGACCGACAGCGCCTCTGCCCCCGGCGGCCGTGACGCCTCCTTCGGCCCGGCTGCTCTGCCGCAACCTGCGACGGCGAGCGCCGACGCGGCGACCACGAGCAGAGCTGCGGTGCGGGCCGACAGTCGTTCCATGACCTTCAAAGCACCGGACGTGTCCAAGCGCGTACGGATCGAGGCGACGACGCGTCGAGCGACGTCGAAGCGGTAGACAAGGCCGATGAGTTCCGACTCCAGCGTCCGGCGTGAACGGATCGGGCGACTCCTCTCCGAGATCGTCTGGCCCGCGACCCATCCACGCTCGGCCCCGCTCTCGATCTCCATCAGCCGGCTGCCGGGTGAGCCCGTACCGCCCGAGCTGGCCGACACCTTGGCCTTCTCGCCCTTCCGGGTCGGAGAGACCTGGGGCGGTGCGTGGTCGACAGCCTGGTTCCGGGCGGTGGGCGAGACCCCCGACGAATTCGAGGGCAGCCACGTCGTCGCTCGCCTCGACCTCGGCTACCGCGGACAGACGGGGTTCGGCGGGGAGGCCCTCCTCTTCGACGGACCGACACCTCGCCAGGGCCTCAACCCCAAGCACAACACGATCGAGATCACCTCCTCAGCCGTTCCGGGCGAGCGGGTCGAGCTGCTCGTCGAGGCTGCCGCCAACCCCGCCCAGCAGGAGGGGCCCCTCGAGTGGCCGCTGCTGATGCCCGATTACGACGGGCCGCAGCTCTACCGCCTGAGACGGTTCGACCTCGCCGTCGAGGACGACGAGATGATGGCGGTTCTGTTCGACTGGACTGTCCTTGTCGAGCTCGCCGACTCGCTCGGCCACACCCACCGGCGGTCGATCGAGATCCTCCGCCTCCTCGACGATGTCGCACGGGGAGTCGACCTGTCCGATCTGCGCCGGAGCGTGGTGGCGCACCGGGAGCGCTGGCAGGAGCTGCTCGAGATCCCTACGAGCCCGCAGGCCCACCAGGTGACCGCAGTCGGCCACGCCCACATCGACTCCGCCTGGCTGTGGCCGGTGAGGGAGACGCGTCGCAAGTGCGCCCGCACCTTCGCCACGGCCATCCGCATGATGGAGCAGGACCCCGCCTACGTGTTCGTCTGCTCGCAGGCCCAGCAGCACGCCTGGATGGAGCAGCACTACCCCACCCTGTTCGAGCAGATGAAGCGCCACGTGGCCGGTGGCCAGCTCGAGCCGGTCGGCAGCATGTGGGTGGAGCCCGACACGAACCTGCCGTCGGGCGAGTCCCTCGCCCGCCAGCTCGTCTTCGGCAAGCGCTTCTTCCTCGATCGCTACGGGGTCGAGACGGTCGACTGCTGGCTCCCGGACGCCTTCGGCTACTCCGGTGCTCTCCCTCAGATCCTCACCGCAGCCGGAGTCCGCCGGTTCTTCACCCAGAAGCTGAGCTGGAACGAGACCAACGCCTTCCCTCACCACACCTTCTGGTGGGAGGGCATAGACGGGTCGAGAGTCCTCGCCCACTGCCCGCCTACCGACACCTACAACGGCGAGTTCGCCGTCGCCCAGCTGCTCGAGGGCGAGCGGCGATTCGCCCAGCACGGCGTCTCCTCCCGGTCGCTATACGTCTACGGCTACGGCGACGGCGGTGGTGGCCCTACGACCGAGATGCTGGAGCGAGCCCGGCGGGTCGGCGACCTCGATCCGCTGCCGGCGGTCCGGCTCGGCACCTCCCGCAGCTTCTTCGACGCCCTCGAGGCCGAGGCGGAGGCGAGTGACCGTGCCGCCGACGAGGCCGCCCCCGGCACCGTCCGGACCTCTCACGCTCCCGGCCCCGGCGGGCTCCCGATCTGGTCGGGCGAGCTCTACCTCGAGCGTCACCGGGGTGTCCAGACCACCCAGGCACGGGGAAAGCTGGGCAACCGGCGCTCGGAGGGCCTGCTGCGCGAGGCGGAATTCCTGGTGGCCGCCGCGCTCGCCGGCGGGGAGGCCGACGTGGCCATGGACGAGCTCGCCGGGGCCTGGCAGAGCGTGTTGCTCCTGCAGTTCCACGACATCCTCCCGGGTTCGAGCATCCACTGGGTGCACGACGACGCCGAGCTCGTCTACGGAGAGGTGGCCGACGTGGCGAACGACGTGATCGGCCGGGCCGCGGACCGGCTGGTCCGCAAGATCGGGCCGGTCGCCGGCGGGTCGGGCGGGCTCGGCTCGGCGGTCGTCGTCAATGCCGCCACGAGGGAGCGGCACGAGGTGGTAGAGGTCGACGTCGCCGGTCTCGGCCTCGGCGGCATGCCCCGCTCGGCCATCGGTCCGGACGGTGCGGTCCTCCCGGTCCAGCCGGCGTCGAACGGCAACGTGCTCGTGGCCGCCCGCGTCCCGGGCTGTGGGTTCGCCCGCTACGAGCTCTCGAGCGAGCCCGCCACCGCAGACCTAGCCCACGGCGTCGAGATCGCCGGCCGGAGGATCTCGAACGGCCTCGTCTCGGTGACGATCGACGAGGACGGGCTCATCGGCTCGGTTGAGGACCTCCTCCGCGGCCGCGAGGCGATCGAGCCGGGTGAGCAGGCGAACGTCTTCCAGCTCCACCACGACCTGCCGAACCACTTCGACGCCTGGGACGTGGACCCGGGGACCTTCGACCGGGCCGTCGAAGAGCGCCGAGCCGCCTCGGTGGAGGTGCTCGAGGAGGGGCCGCTGCGGGTCAGCCTCCGCGTCACACGGCCGCTCGGCGGCTCGTCGCGGGTCGTCCAGGACGTCCGCGTCTGTGCGGGATCCAGCCTCGTCGAGCTCGAGACGGAAGTGGACTGGCAGGAGCGCCACCGCTTCTTGAAGGTGGCGTTCCCTCTCGCGCTGCGGGCCCCGCACGCCAGCTATGAGATCCAGTTCGGACATCTCGAGCGCCCGACGCACGCCAACACCTCCTGGGATGCCGCCAGGTTCGAGGTGCCCGCGCAGCGCTGGGCGTCCCTCAACGAGCCCGGCTTCGGCGTCGCGCTGATCAACGACTGCAAGTACGGCTACGACGTCCGGCGGAACGTGATGCGCCTCTCGCTGCTGCGGGGTCCGGGTTGGCCGGATCCGGAGGCCGACTTCGGTACCCACCGCTTCCGGTACGCCCTGTACTGCCACGAACGCCTCGACGAGGTCGCCTCCGAGGCGGAGGCGTTCAACCTCCCGCTGCGGGTCGTCGCAGGGGGCCGGGCAGCCGCAGGCGCGGGGGAGCCGGCCGCCGGAGCACTGGTGAGGCTCGAGGGCGCGAGCCTGTCGGCCGTGAAGCTCGCCGACGACGCCAGCGGAGACCTCGTGGTCCGCTTCTATGAACATGCCGGCGCCCACGGCCACGCCGTGCTGGTGGCGGACGGTGTGGTGGAAGCCTCGCGGGTCGACCTCCTGGAGCGTCCGCTCGGCGAGCTCGCCGTCGACGGCGGCCGCCTACGCGTCCCGCTGCGCCCCTTCGAGCTCGTGACGGCGCGGCTCAGGAGGCGGTAGGTCGAGCGACGAGCAGCCGGTCGCCGGCGGCGACGGTCGGATCCTCGCCGATGCCGAGCGAGACGCGCTCGTCGTGCACGAGGCCGAGCACGAGGTCGTCTCGCTCGTCGCGCAGCGAGGAGAGGGCCCGACCGACCATCTCCTGGGTGACGGTGAGCTCGTCGAGGCGGTGACGCTCCGAGTCGAGCAGCTCGACGAGGAGCGTGCCGGCATGAGGGCTCTCGAGCACCTTGGCGAGCGTGTGGCTGAGGAGGTCGTCGGCCGAGATGGTGACGGCCACCCCCAGGTCCCTCAAGGCCTCGGCCGCCGCCCTGGCATGGACGAGGGCTGTCAACTCGAGCCCGGGGGCGCACTGGCGGAGCAGCACCGCCGAGACGAGGACGTCGCCGTCGCTCTCGCCGGTGACGAGGGCATGAGCCGCCCTCTCGGGCCGGGCCGTCCGCAGCGCGTGCAGGGTCGTCGGGTCGCCTCGGACGAGGTGGACCTCCGCGGGGACGCCTGCCGGATCGATGTCGGCGACAAGTACCACGTCCTCACCCAGCCGCACCAGCTCGTCGAGCATGGCAGGGACGACGGCGTGCATGCCGACGACGATCCGGAAGCGACCCGGGGGAAAGGACCGTCCCATGTGCATCAACCTCCTCAGACGGGCGGCGGCCGCCGCTCCGGACCACATCGCGAACACCGCTCCGAGGAGCGGAATCGCGGAGAGCATGACGACCACAGCGATGACATGTCCCGCCAGCGTGTGCGGCGTCACGTCGCCGTAGCCGACGGTCGTGGCGGTGGTGACCGCCCAGTACCAGCCGATCCAGATCGACCGGTGCTCGACGAGGGCGAAGGCGACTCCACCGGCGAGGACGATGAAGGCGACGACGCCCATCAGGCCGAACGCACGCTTGCGCGTCCCCTGCCCGAGGAACTGCATGATCCAAATGAGCACGGTCAATACTGTCTCGCCGACGGGCCGGCGCAAGGGATGGTCAGCTCAGCGCGGCAGGCGTGCTCCTGAGCCCGATCTTCGCTTCGAGGAGGTCGGTGATCTCGTCTCCTCGCAGGGGGCGCGACAACACGGTCGCCTGCACGACCGAGACCTCGACCGGCAACAGGCGACCCGACCGGCTCTCCGCCGTCATCTCGAAGGGCCGCTGCAGGACTCGGTCCAGATCCCCCTCGTCAGGCACCCCGCCACTCACCGACCCGGTGGCCGGGCCGCTTCAGGCTGGCGCTCAGCTGCGGCGCAGCAGCGCGACGAACCGGCCGGGCGTCGTGACGGGCCCGGAGGGCGCAGCCGGTACCTCGAAGCTCCTCCCGGACGCCACCACGAGCTCGAAGGATCGCCCGAAGGCCGTCGGCAGAGCCCACTCGATCGCCTCGTGGTGGGCGTTGAACAGGACGGCGAAGGAGTCGTCGACGACCGGCTGGCCCCGCAGGTCGCGAGAGTCGATCGCCGCACCGTTGAGGAAGACGCCGACGGCCTTGGCGAAGCCGGACTCCCAGTCCTCGTCGGTCATCTCGGCTCCGTCCGGCCGGAACCAGCCGAGGTCGATCGTGCCCCGGATGGCGCGTCCCCGGAAGAAGCGCCTCCGGTGGAATACCGGATGCTCCCGCCTGAAGGCGATGAGAAGGCTGGTGAACTCGAGCAGATCATCGTCGACCTTCGTCCAGTCGTACCACGAGAGCTGGCTGTCCTGGCAGTAGGCGTTGTTGTTCCCGCCCTGGGTCCGCCCGATCTCGTCACCGCCGAGCAGCATCGGCACGCCTTGGGAGAGCAGGAGAGTGAGGAGGAAGTTCCGCTGTTGGCGGGCCCGGAGCGAGAGGACCTCCGGATCTGTCGTCGGGCCCTCCACGCCGCAGTTCCACGACCGGTTGTGGGATTCGCCGTCGCGGTTGTCCTCTCCGTTCTGCTCGTTGTGCTTGTCGTTGTACGAGACGAGATCGGCGAGGGTGAAGCCGTCGTGGGCGGTGACGAAGTTGACGCTCGCAGATGGGTGGCGGGCGTCGTCCTGGTAGAGGTCGGAGCTCCCCGTCAGGCGGGAGGCGAACCCGCCCATCGTCTGGTCCTCGCCTCTCCAGTAGTCACGCACGACGTCCCGGTAGCGGCCGTTCCACTCCGACCAGAGAGGCGGGAAGTTGCCCACCTGGTACCCGCCTTCGCCGAGGTCCCATGGCTCGGCGATCAACTTCACCTGGCTCACGATCGGGTCCTGCTGGATGAGGTCGAAGAAGACCGACAGCCGGTCCACCTCGTGGAACTGGCGGGCGAGCGTGGCGGCGAGGTCGAAGCGAAAGCCGTCGACGTGCATCTCGGTCACCCAGTAGCGCAGCGAGTCCATGATCAGCTGCAGGGTGTGCGGGTGCCGGACGTTCAAGCTGTTGCCGGTGCCCGTGGTGTCGAAGTAGAAGGCCGGGTTCTCCGGGACGAGGCGGTAGTAGGCGGCGTTGTCGATGCCCTTCATCGACAGCGTCGGGCCGAGGTGGTTGCCCTCGGCGGTGTGGTTGTAGACGACGTCCAAGATGACCTCGATCCCGGCTTCGTGCAGGGTCTTCACCATCTGCTTGAACTCCTGCACCTGCTCGCCGCGCTGGCCGGCGCTCGAATAGCCGTTGTGGGGTGCGAAGAAGCCGATCGAGTTGTAGCCCCAGTAGTTCCGGAGACCCTTCTCGACGAGGTGGGCGTCGTGGACGAACTGGTGCACCGGCAGCAGCTCGACGGCGGTGATGCCGAGGCTGCGCAGATAGTCGGTCGCCACCGGGTGGGAGAGGCCGGCGTAGGTGCCCCGGAGCGCCTCGGGGATGTCCGGGTGGCCCATCGTGAGGCCCTTCACGTGGGTCTCGTAGATCACCGAGTCGTGGAGCGGGATGTCGGGCGGGCGGTCGTTCCCCCAGTCGAAGTAGGGGTGATGTACCACCGACAGCATCGTGCAGGGTGCCGAGTCCTCGGCGTTCGGCCGGTCGGGATCGGCGAAGTCGTAGGAGAAGCAGGGCGGTCCCCAGGCCACCTCGCCCTCGATCGCCCGAGCGTAGGGGTCGATGAGGAGCTTGGCGGGGTTGCACCGCTGACCCTGGCGAGGATCCCACGGACCGTGCACGCGAAAGCCGTAGCGCACGCCCGGCCCCACGTTCGGGAGGTAGGCGTGCCAGCAGAAGGCGTCCATCTCCTCGAGCACGATGCGCTCCTCGAGGAGCCCGTCGGGACCGTCCTCGATCAGGCACAGCTCCACCCTCTCAGATCG
>JAKAQB010000123.1 GCA_021811865.1 Actinomycetes bacterium
TCCCCGTTGCCACCGAGCAGCTGGCCGCCGCCGAGGCGACCGTGACCGGCGCCGCGGCGCGCATCCGCGCCCGGGACTACCGGCCCAACCCGGGCCGGCGCTGCCGGACCTGCGAGGTCCGCACGGTGTGCGGCTCGGCGCAGCGTTGATCGGCACTGCCTTCGCCGACCGTCGGGTGGCGCGCGTCTCCAGACGAGACGCCGACCTTCGGGAGCGAATCACAACGATGTTACTCTAGGGGTCGATCTCTCCGAAGAGGAACCGTGCCGTGCCTCCATCTCCCCAACCGGCTCGCCTGCCACCTCCAGGACATCCGACACTACAGGTCTACGTCGACGAGAGCGGGACCGCGAACCAGTCCCGCTTCCTCGCCGTCGGCGCTTTGGTCTTCCGGCGGGACCATGGGCTCGTCACCAACAAGATGGTGGTGCTGCGCGACCGCTCACAGTGGCGCAAGGAAGCGCACTTCGTCGAGATCAACCGGGCCACTGCCTACCTCTACCGTGAAGCGATCGACATCGTTGCTTCCAGCGACGCCCGCTTCGTGTGTGGCGTCGTCGACAAGGCGGAGTGGGATCCCTTCCGGTCGACGAGAGAAGCGTGGAAGGTGCATGCCCAGCTGACGATCCAGCTGCTGAACGCGGTCGTCGGCCGAGGTCATCCCATCCTGTCGGTCGTCGCTGACAACATCACCACACCGGCTGCCGTCAACTACGAGGGCTACCTGGCAATGGCCGTCAACCGCACTCGAGGCTATCTGGCCGTCGCCGGCGCCAACCGGATGGACTCCAAGTCCTGCATTGGCCTGCAGTTGGCCGACATCCTGACCGGGGCGGTTGCCCACCAGTACCGGCAGGGGTTCGATCCGACGGCACGCCCCGGCAGCCCGAAGGGCCAGGTCGCCGGGTACGTGGCGAAGGCATGGGAGCTCCCGAGCCTGGTCCGGGCGAGCACTTCCCGGCTCAAGGTCGTCGAGCTCCGCCCGCCGCAGCGCCGGCCGACCGTGACCCGAGCCTGCACGCGACCCATCATCCGAGGTGGCTGAGCTCAAGCTGCCGCGGTACCATGCCGATGTGGGTGTGAGCCTCCGGCTCCCAGCCCGCCCGGGTGTGAGCCTCCGGCTCCCAGCCCTGGACCCAAGAGGGTGACGCTCTTCGAGAAGGGGCCCGCAAGGGCCCCTTCACTCGTCGACGGGTCTCGTGTCCCGCGACCCACCGCCCGGTCAGACTGTGAAGACCTTCATCACCTCGTCGCCGTAGTCGTTGATCACCTTCACGGCGATCTTCCCCGTCTCCGGCCGGGCGAACGGTCGGGACTCCGTCGAGTGCAGCGACGCCCACGCGACCTCGTCGATGTCGGCCTTGAGGGCCCGCTTCAGCCGGGCGTAGGGGTCCAGGCCGCCGGTGAAGTAGCAGTGCCGCACGAAGAACGACTCCCCGTTGTAGGCGGTGTCGATCATCCACAGCGCCACCTGGTCGGTGTCGTCGCTGCGCACCTGGCCGGTGTTGGGGTCGTAGACGTCGACGCCGCGCAGCACCACCCGCAGCTCGTCGCCGTCGTCCTTGATCTCCAGGTCCGGCTCCCCGAAGACCGTGAAGAGGTTGCCGGCCCCGGTCTTCTTCAGGTCCTCGCCCATGACCAGGTCGGCGTTCATCCGCACCAGCAGCACTGGGATGCGCCCCATGCGCCGCTCGGCGGCCACATTGGCGAACCCGTCCGCCGAGGTGACGTAGTCCTCGTCGCTGCCGAGCACCCCGGGGTCGAAGGCGAAGGCGAGTACGCACAGCAGGTCGAGGTCCTCCGCGTGGATCGCCTTCCGGGCGGCGTCCTTGACGAACCGGCCGTCCACCGTCCCGTACTGCGGGCCCACCGTGATCCCCACCCGCCGGGGCGTGCCCTCCGCCGCCTCCTCCCGCACGCCGACGGCCTGGATGTGCACCCCGGCGTAGGGCTCGACCTCGTCGAAGGTCAGCCGCTCGTTGCGCCGGCCGTTCTGGATGCCGGCCGCTCGCAGGTTGTCGAGGATCGTCTGCTCGAACGTCGAGTCGTTCACACCGTCAGGGGAAAGGGCGGCCCCGCCGACGTTGAGCGCCCCGGTGCCGTCGACCGCGCTGCCGGCGAACGCCAGGGACCGGTGCGGCGACAGGCTCTCCACGCTGAACGGCCCGGCGACGCGCACCCTCTTGTTGTCCTCGTAGGGCTTGTCGTAGAGCAGCTCGTAGTCGGCGTGCCGGCGGATGGCCGCGTCGATCTCCGCACGGCTCATCCCGTCGGTGATGTCGGGGTTGTTGGCGATCGACTTCAGCGTGATGTGCTGCACCCGCTCGTACACGAACCCGTGGCGGATGTCGCCGGTCGTCTCCGCCGGCGGCAGCGGCTGTGCCGACAGCTCGCTCTCCTTGGTCCGGCCCTCCGGCGAGTCGGCCAGCAGGTAGTAGGGGAAGCGGGCGCCCATCACCCGCTGGCGGGCCAGAGCCAGCGCCACCCGGGACGTGTCGATCGTGATCCACCGCCGCCCCCACTGCTCGGCCACGTAGGCGGTCGTTCCAGACCCGCACGTCGGGTCCAGAACAAGATCCCCCGGGTCGGTGGTCATCAGCATGCATCGTTCGATCACCTTGATGTTGGTCTGTACCACATACACCTTGTCGTCAGTGAAGTTCCCGGTGCCGGTGTCAGTCCAGAGGTTGGTCCGAATCTGGAAGCCAAAATCGTCGAGGAAGCGGACGTAGCGGATGCTGCTTCGGGCAACGTGGATTCGACCGGCTAGCGCGACGCGACGCATCCCTTCTGGGTAGTTGGCCTTCCAGTGAGAGGCGGCCGCTGGGAGGTAGGTCCTGCCACCGTGCTCAAATGGCTGTGGCTCCGAAGCCGGCCCTTGCGACTGAAGGTCGCCCGGCTGGTAGATACGCACATCAGTGGGGAGGGCGGTCGTCCCGGCGAGCTCAGCGGCCGTCATGCCACGAAAGGTGCCGTCAGGGAACAGAAGCCAGCGGTAGCCCTGTCGCTCGATGGACTCAGCCCACAACGGGCGAGCCTTGAGGGCCGGGCGGTTGTGGGCATACCAGAGCAGGTAGTCGCCGGCCCTCGCCACGGCCGACGCGTCGGTAAAGCCGCTGGTCGTAACGAAGGAGATCAGGCTCACGAAGTTCTCAGCCCCGAACACCTCGTCCATGAGGCTGCGCACGAGGTGGACGTTCTCGTCGCCGATCTGGACGAACACGCTGCCGGATTCAGTGAGCAAGTCTCTGGCGACAGTAAGACGGTCGCGGAGATAGGTGAGGTAGGAGTGGATGCCGAGCTCCCAGGTGTCGCGGAAGGCCTTGATCTGCTCGACCTCGCGGGTGGCGTCTTCGAGCTTGCCGTCCTTGACGTCGCGCTTGCGGGCACTGACCTGCCAGTTGGAGCCGAACTTGATGCCGTAGGGCGGGTCGATGTAGATCATCTGGACCTTGCCCCGCAGCGCTTCGCGCTCCGCGAGGCTGGCCATGACGTCGAGGCTGTCGCCGAGGATCATCCGGTTGGACCAGTTGGCCTCGTGGCGGTAGAAGTCGACGAGGTCGAGCTCGCCGAGGCCGTCGAACGTGTCGAAGAGCGTGAGCTCGGGTTCGTCCTGTGGTAGCGACGTCGTGTTCCGGAGGTTCTCGATGATCACCCGCGGGTCGATCTTCTCCTGGATGTAGATGGCAGGGGCGTCGGCGAACAGGTCGGTCTCGTCGAGGGCGTCCTTTCCCTTCCAGACCAGCTGGGGGTCGAGGGTCGGGTCCCGGGGGTAGCGGACGGGGATCGGCTGGTCGATCTCGGGCGGGAGGAAGTCGGCGGCGTCGCTGGTCGGCAGGTTGGCCCGCTTGGCGGCGTGGGTGATGGCCTCGACGGGGATCGGGCCGGGAGCGGTGGGCTTGCGTGCGGGCATGCCGTCCTTCCGGGTAGGCGAGCCTTCTCAGGCGGGGAGGCCGATGACGGGCTGGTCGGCGAGGAGGGCGTCGATGGCGCCGTCGAGGATATGGGCCTCTCTGCCGGGGTCGTGGACCTCGACGTAACCCCATCGTCCGTAGGCGCCGTCGTTGTTGACGGCTGCGCACCACTGGTTGCGGGCCGTCTCCGCCTTGGCCTTGGTGGGCCCAGGGGACTTGAGTGTGCCGGAGACCTCGACGATGAGCGTGCGCTCCACGTCTCCGGGTTTGGTGGCGAGGCGGACGAGGAAGTCGGGGACGTAGTCGTGGGATCGCCCGTGGTGCAGGTACGGGATGGAAAGGCCGAGCCGTTCGTTCTTCACGTAGGCGGAGACCCGGTCGTCGGCCTCGAGGAGCCCGGCGAGGGCCTCCTCCCAGGAGTTGCCCCGCAGCCCGTCGAGCACAACGTGGCTGAGGTGCGACTTGGTCGGTGGCGGGTCCATCACCACCTTGCGGGTCGTGAAGCGCACCCCGTCGGTGGAGCCCGCCGGGTCGAAGCGGTTGTAGATCGGCCACAGGACCGCGGGGCGGTTGCCTTCCTGGTGGACGATGCAGGAAAAGACTCGCTTGGCCGCCTCGTTGCGGGCCTCGGCGAGCAGGAGGTGGCCGATGCTCACCCCGTCGTCGGTCGTGACGCAGTCGGTCAACCAGCGGCGGGCGATGTCGACCAGCTGGGGGAACAACCACGGCCGCTCGGCCGAGTCGAGGGCGGCGAAGTACTCGTCGCGCTCGAGAAGGGTCTTGGCGAGCTGGTAGGCGACCTGCTGGGGCCGGGCGTTACGGATCTCTTCCAGGTCAACCTCCGCTTTGGCTCCGACGACGCCTTGCTGTTCGACCCACAGCGCCACCTCGTCTCGCTGCAGGTGCAGTCGGCTCTCGGCGGTGAAGTCCGCCCAGAGGGGCGCGTCGGGGCTCTCGACCCGGTAGCCGGTCAGCTTCGGGAAGCGGATGGCGAGCCTCCAACGCTCCTCGACCGCCTCCACCAGGGCGGCCGGCCGGGGATCCCTGCCCCTGGGGATCTGGTGGTCGCCGGGGATGAAGGCGAACGGCACGCCGTAGACCTCGGCGTACTCGGGGGCGAAGCGCCCGCTGTCGGGATCGGGGGCGTAGCTGCGCCGGCGCAGACCTCGGCCGACGACCTGCTCGCAGAGCAGCTGGCTGCGGAACGGCCGGATCCCCAGGATGTGGGTCACCGTGTTGGCGTCCCAGCCCTCGGTGAGCATGGCCACCGACACGACGCAGCGGATGTGCTCGCCGAGCTTGCCCCGCTTGCCGACCGTGTTCATCGCCTCGCGCAGCAGGTCCGCGTCGGTCAGCTTGTCGGCGTCAGCGCCCGGGTTGCGGCGCCGGTACTCCCGTTTGAACGCCTCCACCTCCACCGCGGCGTCCTCGAGGAAGTCACCGCCGAGCGGCTCGCCCGACTCCAGCCGGGCGGAGTCCACGAGCATCGTGCGCATCCGCGGCGCCCAGCTCTCGCCGTCGACGTTGGAGAGCAACGCCAAGTTGCCCGGCACGAGCAGCAGGCTCCCGTCGGCCCGCTCCGCCTCCCGCCCGGCGATCCAGTCGAAGACCAGCTTCGACACGACCGTGTTGGGGCAGACGACGATCATCACCGGCGGCGGCTCGCCGAGCGCGGCCAGCTCCGCCTCGTAGCGCGCCCAGCTCGCCTCGTAGCTCTTGTACAAGCTGAGCAATGCCCCCTCGAGCACCGGCGGCGGCACCCAGCCCTGCGGCCCGGCGTCCACCACCTTGGACTTGCGCTTCGGCAACGGCGGGTCGAGGTGGTCCCACAGCCGCAGGTAGACGACCTCCTTGCCGGCGGCGTCGTCGTCGACTGGGATGCGGGGGATCTTCACGATCCCCGACTCGATGGCGTCCATGAGCGAGAAGTCGCTCACCACCCAAGGGAACAGGAAGCCCTCGTTGTAGCCCGACCCCTTCAGGTAGTACGGCGTGGCCGAAAGGTCGTAGACGGCCTTGATCCCGGCCTTGCGCTGCAGGTCGAGCAGACCGCGGAACCAGACCCGGGCCTCCCGGTTGCGCTCCTCGTCCTCCCGGTCGGCGTCGTCGTCGGGATGCTCCAGCAGCTTGTCCTGGTAGCAGTGGTGGGCCTCGTCGTTGAACACGACCACCTCGCCCTTGCCGGTGCCGAACCCTCGCAGGATGCGAGCGGCGACCATCGCCGACGTCTCGGTGAACGCCTCGACCAGCTCCGGGCGGCCGCCGGCCAGCAGCTTCTTGGTCGTGGCCGACACCCCCTGGACCTCCCTGGCCTGGCGGGGCAGGAACGCGTGGTAGTTGGTGATCTGCACCTGGGCGGACAGCAGCGCCTCCCACAGGTCGGTGGGGACCAGGTCGCGCTCGCGGTAGTAGCTGTCGTCCCGCTCGGGCAGCAGCACCCCCAGCCGGTCCCGGATCGTGATCCCCGGCGTCACCACCAGGAACCGCTTGGTGAAGCGGGCGTCGCTCGGCGCCATCGCCTTGTTGATCGTCTGCCAGGCGATCAACATCGCCATCACCACCGTCTTGCCCGCCCCCGTCGCCATCTTGAGGCCCACCCTCGGCAACCCGTCGTTGTGCAGCCGGTTGTCGGGCTCCAGGCGCCGCCGGTAGTCGGCGGTGCCGTGCCGGCCGGCGACCTCGGCCAGGAAGATCGCCGTCTCCGACGCCTCCCGCTGGCAGAACAGCACCGGGTCATCCCTCACCGGCGGTCCGGCCGCCCAGTGCGCCAGCAGCTTGCGGGTGTACGGAGTGACCCCGTTCCAGTCGGACGCCCGCCACCGCTCCACCTCGCGGCGGATGTCGTTGACGAGCGTGTTGACCTCCCGCCGCTCCCCGGTGGCGTCGAAGTCGAGGAGCTGCTGCTGGACCCCCTTCCGGCCCTTCCGGGGCGGCGGGACCGGCACGAACGACTCGCTCCGCCGCCGACCGGTCAGCAGCTGCCCGGTCGGGCCCTGCGGGCCGATCTCGAAGTGGGCGCTCGGTGCTTCGTACGGCGAGTTGATGATCGGATTCGACAGATCTGCCGCCGTCACCGTCGCCTCGAAGCGCTCCGCACCACCGCCCAACCGTAGCCAGTGGCGGGAGCCGGAGCCTGCTTCCATGCAGTGCGCCGGGGCCGTCGCCGCGGACCGTCCAATGGCTCCGAGTAGGCCGATGCGCCGGCGATCCCCGGGGGACCAGTGCCAGCGGTGGCGCCGGCCCGGCGTCGCCTCCCCTTGCCCTCCCGCAGCTTCCGCTGAATGACTGATTACCCCTTTTGCCCACCGGGGCGGGGGCAAACCAAACCCGAACCGTGCGCAGCCAGGCCAACTGCGCGCACAGGGCCCATCAGGTCGTCGTGGGTGCGCGCGGTTCGGTTGCCTGCGCGCGGTTGCGGTCGAACCTGCTGCCGGCGGGCGGGAACCCGGCCAGGGACAGGTCGCAGCAGGGGTCCCGCCATCCGCAGTCACGGCAGCGGTAGTGGGCGTGCTCGGGTTCGAGGGTGCCGCCGCAGTGCGGGCATTCCGGCAGGACGG
>JAKAQB010000124.1 GCA_021811865.1 Actinomycetes bacterium
ACAGTATCGGGGCTCCGCGGCGGCGGAGCCCCGCAGTGACCTGTACCCTTGATCTCCGGGAATCCCCTCGGCCGGTCTGGAGAAGCATGCCCTTCGATGTTGGTGACAAGGTTGTCTACCCCCACCCCGGGGCGGCGGTTGTGGAGCGGCGGGAGGTCATCGAGGCTTTCGGCGGCAAGAAGGAGTACCTGGTGCTGCGCCTTGCCTACGGCGACCTGATCCTTCGGGTGCCGGTGGACAACACGGAGGAGGTGGGCCTCCGTGAGGTCATCAACGACGAGGAGGTCGAGGAGGTGTTCGCCGTCCTGCGGAAGAAGGATGTGCGGATGCCGACCAACTGGTCCCGGCGCTACAAGAACCACGTCGAGAAGCTGAAGTCCGGCGACATCTACCAGGTGGCCGAGGTGGTCAGGAACCTGTCCAACCGGGACAAGGAGAAGGGCCTGTCGGCCGGTGAGAAGCGCATGCTCAACCGGGCCCGCCAGATCCTGGTGTCGGAGCTGACCTTCGCCCTCGGCGTCGACGAGACCGACGCCGAGAAGAAGCTGGACGAGGCTCTTCCCTGAGACACCCTGGGTGCTGGGCGATCGTCGTCGCCGCAGGCAGCGGGCGGCGCTTCGGCGGCGCCAAGCAGTTCGCGGAGCTGTCCGGCCGTCCGGTGCTCGCCTGGGCGCTCGACGCTGCGGTGGCGGCGTGCGACGGGGTGGTCGTGGTCGTTCCCGAAGGCGCCGAAAGCGCGCCCGCTCTCCTATCCCAGTGCCGTGCTGCCCACAGGGTGGTCGCAGGGGGTGCCACGAGGTCCGCTTCGGTGCGAGCAGGCCTCCATGCCGTCCCGGCAGGGGTGGAGGTGGTGGCCGTCCACGACGCTGCCCGTCCGCTCACCCCGCTGGAGGTCTGGGACCGGGTGCTCACAGCGGTGCTGTCCGGCGCCGACGCAGCGGTGCCGGTGGTGGCGGTCACCGACACGGTGAAGCAGGTCGACCCGGACGGTTCCTCGCGCACCTTGGACCGCTCCCGGCTCGTGGCTGTGCAGACCCCGCAGGCCTTCCGAACCGAGCTGTTGCGGCGGGCGTACGCCGGTGCACCCGAGGCGACCGACGACGCCGCCGTGGTGGAAGCCATAGGCGCAAGGGTGGAGCTGGTGGCCGGGGATCCCTGCAACGTGAAGATCACGGCCCCGACCGACGTGGTGGTGGCCGGCGCGCTCCTGGCGGTCCGGTGATCCCCCGGGTCGGGCTGGGGTTCGACGTCCATCCCTTCAGTGACGACCCCTCCCGCCCGCTCGTCCTCGGTGGCGAGGTCCTTCCCGGGCAGGGGCTCGAGGGCCACAGCGACGCGGACGCAGTCGCCCACGCCGTCGCCGACGCTCTCCTCGGCGCCGCCGGCCTCGGCGACATCGGCACCCGGTTCCCTGCGGAGGACCCTGCCTGTGCGGGGGCTGACAGCATGCGACTGCTCGCTGACGTCGTCGGCGCGGTCGCTGCCGCCCACGACATAGCGAACGTGGACGTCACCGTCGTGCTCGAGTCGCCCAGGCTGGCGCCGCACCGTGAAGCGATGGAGCGCCGCCTCACCGGGGTCGTCGGGGCACCGGTCAGCGTGAAGCCCAAGCGGGCGGAGGGCCTCGGTGCCCTCGGCCGGTCGGAAGGGGTGGCCTGTTGGGCCGTCGCACTCGTCGTCCCGCGCCGCGCCTGAACGCCGCTGAAGCGGTAGTCGAGGGTCGCCAGGCCGTCCGGGAGCTGTTGCGCGCCCGGCGCCGGGCGGTCCACCGGCTGCTCGTCGCCGAGACGGCGGGGGAGGCCGGCGCCCTCGCCGAGATCCTGGACCTGGCGGCGGCTGCCGGGGTTCCTGTCCGCCGGGTGCAGCGCGACGCCCTGCTCGCCAGCGCGCAGACCGACACCCCCCAGGGTGTCATCGCGTTTGCCGAACCCGTTCCCGAGGCCGGCCTGGAGGACCTGGTTGCGGGGCCGGCGCCGTTCCTGGTCGTCCTAGACGGCGTCACCGATCCCCACAACGTGGGCGCCGTGATGCGCTCCGCTCTCTGCGCCGGAGCCACCGGCATCCTCCTCGGTCGTCATCGGGCGTCGTCGGTCGGCCCGGTTGTCACCAAGGCGGCCGCCGGGGCAGTCGAGTGGCTGCCGGTCGCCATCGTTCCCGGGGTCCCGAGCGCCCTCTCCGACCTGCGTGCTGCCGGCGTGTGGACCGTCGGGCTGGAAGCCGGGGCGCCGACCCCCCTCTGGGATCTCGCCGTGGCCACGGAGCCGATCGCGGTGGTCCTCGGCGACGAGGGACACGGGCTCGGCCGGCTGACACGGCAGCGCTGCGAGCTGCTCGTGGGCGTGCCGCTGCTCGGACCGCTCGGCTCGCTCAACGTGTCGGCGGCCGCAGCCCTGTGCTGTTTCGAGGTGGCCCGCCGCCGGGCCCCCTCCCACTGACCAGTCGTTCCCGGCCACATTCCTGCCGCCTGACTGTTGACATAGAGCGCCGGGAAGGGTGTCGCTCGCCGCTTGACATCCTCTCTGGCGCTCCTCAGGCTGGCGGGATGAGCGACGTGGAGGAGCACCGCCAGCATCGGTTCGGCCCGCCCCCGGGGGCGGCGGCCATCCTGCTCATCCGCCACGGCGAGTCCGCCGCCGCCCGAGCGGACCGCCCGTTCGACCTCGTCGGCGGTCAGGGCGACCCGCCCCTGCACCCCGACGGGCAGGTCCAGGCGCGACGGGTGGCCGACCGCCTCGCGGACGAGCCCATCGCCGCCCTCTACGTCACCAACCTCCGCCGGACGATGGAGACGGCCGCGCCGCTCGCCGCCCGCCTGTCGCTCACGCCGCGCGTGGAGCCCGACCTGCGGGAGGTGCACCTCGGTGAGTGGGAGGGCGGCGCCTACCGCCGGTACGCCGCCGAAGGCCACCCCACCGCCCTGGCCGTGCTCGCCGAGGAGCGGTGGGATGTCATCCCCGGCGCCGAGCCAGCCGAGGAGCTCGACCATCGCGTGCGGGCTGCCATCGGCCGGATCGCAGCTCGCCACCCCGACGAGGAGGTGGCGGTCTTCACCCACGGCGGCGTCATCGGGGCGGTGCTCGCCCATGCCACCCGGTCGCGGCCGTTCGCATTCGTCGGCGCTGACAACGCCTCGATCTCCCATCTCTTCGTAGTCGGGGACCGTTGGGTGATCCGCGGCTTCAACGACACCAGCCACCTCGGTTACGGGTTTGCACCAGCCGGTTGGCGAGAGCGCCCGCAAGTGTCATGATTGGCAGCACCGCCGGGAGGAGGCAAGCGTGGGCGCCGCGGACATCGTCGGGTTTGCGATCTGCTGGATCTTCGCGGCTGCGGTGTTGACCTGGGGCGTGCTGTCCGAACGGCGCCGGGGCACGCCCCGGCGCCCTGACGGCTACGGCACCCTCGCCCCGGTGCCGCGCCGTCGTCGCACCGACCAGCGTGGTCGACGCTGGCCCGCCCCGGCCGCGCGCCGCCGACGGGTCATCGTGCTCCCCCCGGCGCCGGCCGACGAGCAGCCTCCGGCGCGACCGGCTCAGTCGGATTGGATCGTCATCGAGAGCCTGCCGGGTTCCGGCCCGGAGGTCCGGGCGGAGGGCGAGCTGTTGGTGACCGCCGCCCTCGCCGCCCGCTGCCTCGAGCCCGACGACCTCGGCCCTGGTGATCGCCGCATCGAGGTGACCTATCCGACCGACGGCGGGGAGGTCACCCTCTTCTTGCTGCGCGCCGGCGTTCTCACCCCAGCCGAGCCGAGCTGAAGGACTGCCACCGGCGAGCGGTCGCCGGCGGCGTCAGGGCCACGCCGAGCAACCGCCCCCCGGCGTCCAGGGTCAGTGGTGGAAGGTGGTCGCCTCCTCCGGGGGTTGCAGCGGGCCGCCCTGGCGGTCGAGCTCTGGGAGCAGCCGGCGGAGGTCGGCGACCAGCAGGGACGCCAGGTCGTGGGAGAACCCGTTGCGGACGACGACGCGCAGCACGCTGAGATCCTGGCGGTCGGCCGGGAACGTGTAGGCCGGCACGAGCCATCCCCGCTCCCGGAGGCGTCGGGAGACGTCGAACACATTCCATCTGCTCACCTCCCCGGCCGTGGTGAAGGCGAAGACGGGCAGCTGGTCGCCGCTGGTCAGGAGCCGGAAGGGTCCGAGCGCCTCGATCTCCGTTGACAGAGTCGTGGCGACCTCCCGGTTGGCCCGCTGGACGGACGCGTATCCCTCCGACCCGAGCCGCAGGAACAGGTAGTACTGCGCGACGACTTCGGCGCCCGGACGGGAGAAGTTCAAGGAGAACGTCGGCATGTCGCCCCCGAGGTAGTTGACCCTGAAGATCAGCTCTTCGGGCAGGGCCTCCTCCGAGCGCCACACGACCCAGCCGACCCCCGGGTACACGCCGCCGTACTTGTGGCCCGAGGTGTTGATGGACGCCACCCGAGGGAGGCGGAAGTCCCACGGGAGGTCCGGGTCGAGGAAGGGGGCGACCATCGCACCGGACGCCCCGTCCACGTGGACGGGGACGTCGATGCCGGTGCGCGCCTCCAGGTCGTCCAGGGCGGCGGCGAGCTCGGCGACGGGCTCGTAACTGCCGTCAAACGTCGAGCCCATGATGCCGACCACGCCGATCGTGTCCTGATCGCAGCGGGCGACGGCCGACTCGGCGTCGAGATGGAACCGGTCGCCCTCCATCGGCACCAGCCGGGGCTCGACCTCCCAGTAGTTGCAGAACTTCTCCCAGCAGACCTGGACGTTGGTGCCCATGACGAGGTTGGGCCGCCGCCCTTCCCGCCCGGCGTCGGGGAAGCGCCGCATCCACCGGCGCTTCAGCGCCAGTCCCCCGAGCATGCATGCCTCGGACGAGCCGGTGGTGGAACAGCCGACGGCGCGCTCCGGGCGCGGCGCATGCCAGAGGTGGGCGAGGATCGACACGCAACGCTGCTCGAGCGCTGCCGTCTGGGGGTACTCGTCCTTGTCGATCATGTTCTTCTCGGCGCACTCCGCCATGAGGTTGGCCGCTTGCGGCTCCATCCAGGTGGTGACGAACGTGGCCAGGTTGAGGCGGGCGTTGCCGTCGAGCAGCAGCTCGTCATGGACGAGCTGGTAGGCAACGTCGGGAGGAACCGGCCGGGCGTGGAGGCGGTGGACGGGTGGGGAGACGTCGGCGCCGAGTACGGGATTGGCTGCGGTCACAAGGGCGTTGGTGTGACGTCCGGTGGCCGGTCCGGCGGCGAAGCCGCGGTGCAATGGCATGGTGTGATCCTCCTCAGGGTGAAGGGGTGGTGCCGAGGACGACGAGCTCGCTGACGGCGCTGCCACCCACGGCCACGGCCGTGGCCGGCGTGGCCCGGGCCAGCTGCACGAGCGTCCACGGGCTGGGGTGCTGGCGGCGGGCGATGGTCATCCACCGGCCGGCGACCCGCAGCCGGATGTCGACGCCGTCGGACGCGCCCACACTGACCTGGGTCACCCGCGCGCCGGCGGGGAGCGGCCACACCCGCTCGCGGCCGGCTCGTGCAACCCGGAGCAGGGGGCGCAGCCGGGGATGCACCGTGCCCGGTCCGAGGTACTCGACCACGGTGGCGTCGTCTCGCGCGGTGTGGAGCAGCACCACGGACCACGGCTCGGTTCCGGCGAGGCGCGCCAGGCAGGCGTCGTCGAGCGAGTGGCCGTTGAAGGCGGCGACCACCCCGTAGGCGGCGCGGTCTTTCCGGACGGCGTCGAGCGCCGCCGAGGGCGTGCAGCGTCCGTAGGTCGCGTAGAACGCGCCCTTGACTCCGGGGTGACCGGTCAAGAGGGCCGTCGTCCAGAGGTAGTCGGTCTCGACGCGGGCGCCCCGCGGCCCGAGGCGGGACAGCAGCGTCATGTACGGGGAGCCCTCCGGTCGGGACGTGGAGTGCCCGACCGTCTCACGGTACTCCGTCGGGAACTGCACGAGCAGCAGGGCGGCGCCCACGCATGCGCTGACAGCGAAGCGGCGGTGCCACACTGCCGGGTCCGCCCAGCCCCGCCGCCGTGCGGCACCGACGAGCCAGCGACCGGTGGCGATGGCACCGAGGACGTACCAGGCTGTGAGCACGGGCACGATCAGCAGCGTCCGGCGCTCGTTCACGTAGGGGTAGGCGATGCACTCGAGGGCGTAGGCGGCGACGAACCACGCCACCGGGTCGCGTGAGCCGTAGCGCCGGACCCAGGTGACCGCCCCGATCGTGCAGAAGAGGGCCGCTGCGGCGGAGGCGACGCCGGCGAAGACCACGAGGGCCGCCAGGTGGTCCGAGAGTGGGCTGTCCACGGGCGTTACCCCGGCGTAGACGGCGTAGAACACCAACTGGGCGGCGCCCGCCGGCAGCACGAAGAGCCGGTGGAGGATTCCGCCGCCGATGTTGTGGCCGATCTCGGCGGTGTACCGCGCACCGGCTACGGGGACGTGCGCTGCCACCCGGGCAGCGAGCAGGGGCACGAGGAGGACGGCCGTGCCGGCGGCGGCGAGGGCACCACGCAGCCACCGCCTGCACCAGAGCAGCCATACCACCAGCCCGGCCGCCATCCCCAGGCCGGCCTCCTTCAACCACACGGTGCCGGCGAGGAGGACGACGGTGAGCACCGCCCAGGGTGACCAGGCACGGGTGGCGCGCCACCAGGCCTCGGTCACCAGCAGGAGCCCGAGGAATGCGACGGTGAAGGGCACGTCGGGAGTGACCATGCTCCCGAAGGTGGCGATGACCGGATTGACCGCCAGCAGGCCGAGCACGGCCGCCGCCGGCCGCTCGCCGATCCCACGACGGCGCAGCCACACCCAGGTGAGCGGCAGCAGCGCGGCGGTGCAAACGACCGACAGGGTCCGCTCGGCGAGGAACCCGTGCCCGGAGCCGAGGAGCAACAGCAGTGGCACCAGCAAGGCCGGGTACCCGGCGGGGTAGTCGAGGAGCAGCGGGTACCCGTTGGGCAGCCTGCCCGGCAGCCCGACGCCGTGGACCAGGCCCCGGGCCATGTACAGGTAGGCGGCGTCGTCGTCGAAGGAGCCGACGTGGTACCGGGTGCCGACGACCACGGCATGGGCGACTGCGAGCGCAGTGAGGAGGCAGACCACGACCGCCGGGCGTGGCCACCAGCCGGGCTGGCTTCCCCGGCTCGGGGAGGCGATGGCGGTGGCGGCGGGGTTGGAGATGGTCCATGGCTAGCGCACCCACTCGCCGTCATGCCGGTCAGCCCCAACGGGTGCCCGCCCCGGCGGTTGCTCCCAGCGCGGCCCGGTGCCGCCGTGCCCCGAGCGCCCTACGCTTGGCGGTATGAGCGAGGAGCTGAGCATACGGCGACCAGAGCTCTTGGGCGTACGGAGGTGGGGGACCGTAGTTGAGTCCCGGGGGGTGGTGTACGGGCGGGTGAGTTGAGGGAGGGTCCCCCAACGACGACAGTCATCGCGTCAACCTCAA
>JAKAQB010000043.1 GCA_021811865.1 Actinomycetes bacterium
GACCGGTGCGTGCCGGCCGTCTCGCCACTCCAGTCCCGCCCCGCCCCCGCCCCATCCCGCCCCGCCCCCGCCCCGCCCCGCCCCCCCCCGCCCCCGCCCCGCCCCGCCCCACTCCGCACCGCCCCCGCCCTGCCCCGGCTGCCCGGGGGCACGTCGCCCGAGCCTTGCCCGCTCCCCTGCGCCTCAGTACGCTCGGCTTGCCGTGGCCCCGAGGGAGCCGGGAGGCCGTTCGTTCGGGGAAGTGCGAAGGGCCAAACCGCCCGCTCGGGCTGCGGCGCGTGGCCGGCATGAGCCGGTGAGCAGCCATCGGCGTGCAGCGGGTGACCCTGCCGCTCCCGCGACAGCCGGCCGGGCCCGCCGGCCGGGGACAGGCCGGTGAGCGCCTCCCTCGCGATCGTCGGGGGTGGCCGCATGGGAGAAGCGCTGGCCGCCGGCCTGCTCACTGCCGGCTGGGCCGGCCTCGTCGTCACCGAACGCCTACCCGACCGCCGCCAAGAGCTCTCTGCCCACCTCTCGGCCCACTTCGCCGGCGCCGACATCGCCGTGGTCGACGAGCTGCCCCCCTGCGACGCCGCCGTCATCGCCGTCAAGCCCACCGACGTGGAAGCCGCCTGCCGGGCGGTCGCCGGCGCCGGCTCCCGGCGGGTGCTGTCGATAGCCGCCGGAGTCACCATCGCCCGGCTGCAGGAGTGGCTCGACAGTGCCGGCGGCGCCGACCAGCGTGCGCCGGCGGTGCTCCGTGCCATGCCCAACACCCCGGCGCTGGTCGGCGCGGGCGCCTCGGCCCTCGCGCCGGCACCTGACGCCGACGCCGAGGACCTCGAGTGGGCGCGGTCCGTCCTCGCCGCCGTCGGCACCGTCGAAGTCGTCCCCGAGGCGCTGCTCGACGCCGTCACCGGGCTCTCCGGCTCGGGACCGGCGTACGTGTTCCTCGTGGCCGAGGCTTTGATCGACGCCGGCGTGCTCGCTGGCCTGCCCCGCCCCGTCGCCGAACGCCTGACGGTGCAGACGATCGCCGGCTCCGGGAGGCTGCTCGCCGAGTCCGGGCAGTCGCCGGCGGAGCTGCGGGCGGCGGTCACCTCGCCCGGCGGCACCACGGCGGCTGGGCTGCGGGCCCTCGAGGCGCGGGCTGTCCGGGCGGCCGTCCTCGAGGCCGTGGTGGCGGCAGCGGCGCGGTCCCGGGCCCTCGGCGCCGGCTGAGCGGCCTAGGGCTTGTGGCCGGCGGCGGGGGAGGGCCGGCGGGGCGGCCTGGCGGCGGGGCCGGCGGTGGGGGAGGGCCGGCGGGGGAGGGCCGGCGGGGCCGGCGGCGGGGCCGGGCGCCGAACTGTGAGTGAAAAGTACACAGGGTGTGTCGTTTGCACTCACAGTTAGCGGGAAGGCGCCTAGAAGGCGCCTAGAAGGCGCCCGGAAGGCGCCCGGAAGGCGCCCGGAAGGCGCACCCCCGAGAAGGGGCGCCCCGTAGCCGGAGGTGACAGTGGCGGTGTACCATCCCTCATAAGGGCGACAGGGGGGAGGGCGCATGCGGGTCATGGGAATGGTGGTCGCGGCGTTGCTCGCGGTCCTGTCGCCGGCCGCCGCCGGCGGCGGTCAACGGGTTCCCCAGGGGGGGCCGACGGGGGACAAGGCGACGATCGCCTACTACACGGCGGTCACCCACAACTTCAACAGCAAGCCCGCGGACACCGAGGAGCTCCGGGGTGCGTACTTCCTCGGCTACTACGGGTCCGGCTGGTACGTGTCGTTGGACACGGCCCGGCCCCGCTACTCCTGGCAGCACCCGGTGAGCCTGGACGAGCTCCTGGTCGTCTCGCACGACAAGATCGTGTGGGGGACCGTGACCCTCTCGCCGACGTGCCGGGCGCGCCCGGCGTGCGGGAGCACCACGACGCCGCTGCGGTTCTTCTTCGAGCACGGCGCGTCGTACTGGAGCGCGTTGAGCGGGCCGCACGGAGCGCCGAGGTGCTGGTACCGGGCGGCGGGAGGGACGGCCTGGGTCAACACCGACTTCAACATGACCGGCCAGCAGCCGTGGTACGTCGGCAACGACCCGTACACCACCGAGCCCCACTACGGACCGATGGTCCACGACGGGAGGTTCGTGAAGGTCACCTCGACGTACTCCTACCGGAACGGGGCGGCCGTGACAGAGATCGACACCATCAACGCCGCCACCAAGCTGTTCACGGCCGAGATCCTCCGCGTTGGCGCCTTCAAGGCCAGTCCCGCCTACACCTCGACCGGCAGCCTCTCCGTGCTGAGCAGGGCTCCGGCACGCCCGAGCCTGGCGGCCTGCGGGTAGGGACGGGCCACTGGCCCCGGCCGTCCTCGTGCCGTACGCTCGAGGGACGGAGAAGGGTGGTCCCACTGTGCAACCAGACCAGTCGCGGTCGCAGTTCGTGACCGTCAACGAGGTGGCGGGCATGCTGCGGGTCTCGAACATGACCGTCTACCGCCTCGTGCAGTCCGGTCAACTCCCCGCCGTCCGCGTCGGGCGCAGCTACCGGATCCGCCAGGAGGACGTCGACCGCTTCGTCGGCGCCCGGTTCACCCAGGCCGGCTAGAGGGTTGCCGCCCCGACGGGGCCAGCCGCGACCCCGCCGGTAGCATCGGGCATCGTGTCCGCTCGCCGGCTCCCCGAGGCGACCGTGGCCCGGCTGCCCGTGTACTTGCGCGTGCTGGCGGAGGTCGCCGACGAGACGATCTCCTCCGACGACCTCGCCTCCGGCGCAGGGGTCAACGCCGCTCAGGTCCGCAAGGACCTGTCCCACCTCGGGTCATACGGCACCCGGGGCGTCGGCTACGACGTCGCCTACCTGGTCCGCCAGATCAGCCGCCAGCTCGGGCTGTCGGAGGACAGGAGGGTCGCGATCGTGGGGGTAGGCAACCTCGGGCACGCCCTCGCCGGCTACGGCGGCTTCGCGGAGCGGGGGTTCCGGATCGTGGCCGCCTTCGACATCGACCCCCGAACTGTCGGCCAGCGCGTCGGCGACGTCCTCGTCGAACCGCTTGAGCGCCTCGCCGATGTCGTCTCGGAGAAAGGCGTTGAGATGGCGTTGCTCACGATCCCTGCCACGGCGGCCCAGGCCGCCGCCGACGCGGTCGTGGCCGCTGGGGTCAACTCGATCCTCAACTTCGCTCCCGCCCGCGTGGAGGCGCCAGCGGGCGTCGCCGTGCGCCAGGTGGACCTCGGCGTCGAGCTGCAGATCCTCTCCTACTACGGGACCCAGGCCGCCGGCGTCACGAGCCAGGCGGGCTGACGACTGGCGCCCTGCGCTCCAGTCGACCATGCTCGATCTGATCGAGGCGGGCGATGCCACCCGCACCGGAGAAGGTTCCACGCGTGTCTGTCGTCGTCGCAGGACTCAACCACCGCACCGTCCCGCTCGAGGTGCTCGAGGCGGCGGCCGTCCCGGCCGAGTCGCTGGCCAAGGCGCTCGGAGACCTGACCGGCCGCCCGCACCTAGACGAGGTCGTCGTGCTGTCGACGTGCATGCGAACGGAGATCTACGCCAGCTGCGAGCGGTTCCACGGCGCCCTCGGCGACATCCGTGACTTCCTCTGCCTTTGGACCGGGCGCCCGCCGGAGGATCTCGCCGACGGGCTGTACGAGTTCTACGACGCCGTTGCCGCCCGCCACCTGCTCCGCGTCGCCGCCGGCCTCGACTCCACCGTGCTCGGGGAGGGCGAGATACTCCGCCAGGTGCGTGCCGCCGCCGACGGCGCCCGGGCGCACGGCAGCTCCGGTCCGGTGCTCGCCATGCTCGTTCGCCACGCCGTCGAGGCGGGCAAGCGGGTGAGGACCGAGACCGGCATCGCCCGCGGCACGACGTCGCTGTCACACGCCGCCGTTGCCGTCGCTGCTCTCGGGGCGCAGGCGTCGTGCCCGGGCGCGTCGGCGTTCGCTGGCCGGGCCTGCCTGGTGGTCGGCGCCGGTGAGATGGGCGCGGCACTGGTCGGCCTGCTCACCCCCGCTGCGGTCCGCGTCGCCAACCGCAGCGCCGAGCGCGCCGCCCGGCTTGCTGTCCCGGTGGTGCCCTGGTCCGACCTCGCCCGGGCGGTCGACGACTCCGACGTCGTCTTCTGCGCCACCGCCGCGCCTCACCCGCTGCTCGACGCCGCCACCGTCGGGCCCCGGGAGCACCGGCCGCTGGTCGTCGTCGACCTGGGCGTCCCCCGCAACGTCGATCCCGCCGTCGGCGAGCTACCCGGCGTCACCCGCTACGACCTGGGCGACATCAAGGTCCACGCCGAGGCGGCCATGGCCGGGAGGAGGGCAGAGATCCCCCGGGCGGAGGCCATCCTCGACGAGGAGCTGCGGCGCTGGCAGGACGCCGTCGCCCAACGGGCCGTCGCCGCCCCGATCGTCGCCGCGCTGCGTGCCCGGGCCGAGGCGATCCGCGCTGCCGAGGTGGGGCGCCTCGGCCTCGACCCCGCCCAGCGGCGGGCCGTCGACACCGCCACCCGGCGTCTCGTCAACAAGCTCCTGCACGACCCGTCGGTCGCCCTCAACACCTCCGCCGGCGGGCCACGCGGCGAGCGGCTTGCCGCTGCCCTCGTCGAGCTGTGGGGCCTCGACGTCTAGCACCACGAAGGTGTCCTGGTCCGCCAAGATGGGCCGGTGACCCTCCCGGCTGCCGCAACCGATCCCGCCTGGGGGCGCATCCTCAGCGCCTACGGGGACGGCGTGCGGGCGCTGCAGCGACTCGGGCTCGAGTACGTGGACTGGTCCCTGCCGACGGGCTTCGCCGGCTGGGCCGCCATCGACCTCGCCGGCCACGTCCTCGCCACGGCCCGCTCCCACCACCGCCTCCTCGACGCCGCCCTCGCCGGCCAGGTCCGCAGCGGACCGCAGCGCGACGACGACCTCGCCGACTGCGGCGCCGCCCGGCCGGTGGCCCTGGCGGTGAGCGGCGGCGCCGACCGCATCGTCGCCTTCGACGCCATCGCCACGCGCTACGGCGAGCGCGTCGGCGACCTCGACCCCGAGCTGGTGCTAGGCGCCTGGTCCGGCGTCGGTGCCCTCACCCTCCGGCAGCACACGATGCTGGCGGCCGGTGAATGGCACCTGCACGCCTGGGACCTCGCTGGCGCCCTCGGCTGGGACTACCGCCCGGCGGACCCCGAAGTCCTGCTCGATGGGCGGCGGCTGCTGCCCCGGCCCGTCCCCGCCGGGCCTCCCTGGACCGCCGTCCTCGCCTCGTCGGGCCGGGAGGACCCGCCCGAGGACCGCCCTCTCGGCCCCTGATGCGCATCGCCACGCGGGGCAGCGAGCTGGCGCGCTGGCAGGCCCGACGGGTCGCGGCCCGCCTCGGCCCCGGCGCCGAGCTGGTCGTGGTGGAGACGGCAGGCGATCGCCACCGGGACGTGCCCATCCACGAGATGGGGGGCCAGGGCGTGTTCGTGAAGGAGGTGCAGGCCGCGGTGCTCGACGGTCGCGTTGACCTTGCCGTCCACTCCGCCAAGGACCTGCCGTCGGTGCCCACCCCCGGCCTCGTGATCGGGGCCTACCCCGAGCGCGGCGATCCCCGCGACGCTCTCGTCGGCGCCCCGCTTGCCGCCGCGACGGTCTTCGCCACCGGGTCGGCCCGCCGCCGGGTGCAGCTCGCCTCCGCCCGCCCCGACGCCACGTTCACGGGCCTGCGCGGCAACGTCCCGACCCGGCTCACCCGGGTCCCGGACGGCGGCGCAGTGGTGGTCGCCCTCGCTGCGCTCCAGCGCCTCGGGCTGGGCGCCCGGGCCGCCGAGATCCTCTCGCCGGAGGTGATGATCCCCCAGGTCGGCCAGGCGGCCCTCGCCGTGGAGTGCCGGGAGGGGGACGCCGCCGCCCTCGCCGCCCTGGCCGCCATCGACGACCCCGCCGCCCGCTGCGCCGTCGAGGCCGAACGGGCGTTCCTCGCCCGCCTCGGCGGCGGCTGCGAGCTGCCCGTCGGAGCCCTCGCCGCCGTCGACGGCGACCTCATCCACATCGAGGGGTTCCTCGACGGCCGGCGCGACCGGCGGACCGGGCCGGCGTCGGCCGGGCCGTCGCTCGGCTGCGAGCTGGCGGGAGCCCTGCTGCGGTGACCGTCTACCTCGTCGGCGCTGGCCCGGGCGACCCCGGCCTGCTCACCGTGCGCGCCGCCGAGCTGCTCGCCCGCGCCGACGTCGTCGTCCATGACCCGCTCTTGGACGCGTCGCTGCTCGAGCTCGCCCCTCCCGGCGCGCTGCGCATCGACGTCGGCAGGCGAGCCGGGGGCACCATGCCCCAGGACCAGATCAACGCCCTCCTCGTCGAGCACGGCCGCGCCGGGCGGGAAGTGGTTCGCCTGGAGGGCGGCGACCCGTTCGTGCCGGGGCGGGGTGGGGAGGAGGCCATCGCCCTGCAGGGCGCCGGCGTCGCCTTCGAGGTCGTACCGGGCGTCACCCCCGCCGTCGCCGCCCCGGCCTACGCCGGTGCCGTCGCCGGCGTCGACCTCGCCTGGTACACCCGGCGCCCGCTCTTCGGGCGGTCGGTCGTCGTCACCCGCGCCAGCGGGCAGGCCTCGGCCCTCTCGGCCCGCCTCCGGGCACTGGGCGCCCACCCCGTCGAGCTGCCTGCCATCGCCATCACCGGGCCGGCCGACGGCGGCGCCGCCCTCGCCGCGGCCGCCACCCGCCGCTACGACTGGGTGATCTTCACCTCCGCCAACGCCGTCCCCCGCTTCTGCGACCTGATCCCAGACAGCCGGGCGTGGGCCGGCACCCGCATCGCCGCCATCGGACCCTCGACCGCCGAGGCCCTCGCCCGCTACCGCCTCCTCGCCGACCTGTTACCCGACAAGCACGTGGCCGAGTCACTGCTCGCCGCGCTCCTCGCCACATCGCCACCCCGCCACGCGCTCGTCCCCGCCGCCGCCGCCGCCCGCTCCGTCCTCCCCGAAGGCCTGCGGGCGGCCGGCTGGCGCGTCGACGTGGTCGAGGCTTACCGGACGGTGCGGGCCGACCCGCCTCCCGGCGCCCTCGAGGCGGCCGCGGCCGCCGACGCCGTCTGCTTCACCGCATCGTCCACCGTCACCAACTACGTTGCCCTCGCCGGCACCGCCCACGTCCCGCCCGTCGTCGCCTGCATCGGGCCGGTCACGGCCGAGACCGCCCGCCAGGCGGGCATCGAGGTGACCGTGGTCGCCGGCGAGCACACGATCCCCGGGCTGGTCGACGCCCTCAGCGCTGTGCTGGCGTGATGGCAGCGGGCCGTCGCTCGACTGCGTCCGGCTCCATCGCGGTTGAGGAGGGCACGGCCGGGGGCGGGCGGTACGTTGTCGGGGCCCGGCCGCAGCCGTCGCCGGGCGTGAGCCGCCGTCCCGGGAGGCCTTTCTCCGCATGCCCTATCCCGACACCCGCCTGCGCCGCCTGCGGCGGACACCGGCCCTGCGCGAGCTCGTCGCCGAGACGCACCTGCAGGTCGAGGACCTGATCGCCCCGCTGTTCGTGCGGGAGGGCGTCGACGAGCCGCAGCCCGTCGCGTCGCTCCCCGGCGTCGTCCAGCACACCGTCGAGTCGCTCGCCAAGGAGGTCGTCCGGCTCGCCGGCCTCGGCATCCGGGGGGTCGTGCTCTTCGGCGTGCCGGCTCGCAAGGACCCCCACGGCAGCGGTGCCTGGGACCCCGACGGCATCGTGGCGGTCGCCCTCCGGCGCCTGCGGGAGGAGGTCGGCGACCGCCTCGCTCTCGTCGCCGACCTGTGCCTCGACGAGTACACCGACCACGGCCACTGCGGGGTGCTCGACGCCCGGGGCGAGGTCGACAACGACGCCACCCTCGAGCTGTACGCCCGGGCCGCCCTTGCCCAGGCGGCCGCCGGCGCCGACGTCGTCGCCCCGTCGGGGATGATGGACGGTCAGGTGGCCGCCATCCGCGGCGCCCTCGACGGCGCCGGGCGCGCCGACGTGGCGATCATGGCCTACGCCGCCAAGTTCGCCTCCGCGCTGTACGGCCCGTTCCGGGACGCCGTCGACGTGACCATCGCCGGCGGGGGTGACCGGCGCGCCTACCAGCAGGACGTCCGCAACCTGCGGGAGGCGCTGCGGGAGGTTGCCCTCGACGTGCAGGAGGGCGCCGACCTGGTGATGGTCAAGCCGGCGGTCACCTACCTCGACGTGATCAGCGAGGTCCGCCGGCGCCACGACGTCCCGCTCGCCGCATACCACGTGAGCGGCGAGTACGCCATGATCAAGGCCGCCGGGGAGCGGGGCTGGGTTGACGGCGACGCCGTGGCCCTCGAGCAGCTGCTGGCCATCAAGCGCGCCGGCGCCGACCTGGTCCTCACCTACTTCGCCGGCGACGCAGCGGAGTGGCTGCGTGGATAACGCCTCGCTCTGGTCCAGGGCGCTGGCCGTCACGCCGGGGGGTGTCAACTCGCCGGTGCGTGCCTTTCGCGCCGTGGGCGGCACGCCCTACTTCGTGGCTCGGGGCTCGGGCGCCTACGTATGGGACGTCGAGGGCCGGCGGTACCTCGACATGGTCCAGTCCTACGGGGCGGCGATCCTCGGCCACGCCCACCCGGTGGTCATCGAGGCCATAAGGAAGGCGGCCGGGGAGGGCACCACCTTCGGGGCGCCGACCGAGCGGGAGGTGCTGCTCGCCGAGGTCATCGCCTCCCGCGTCCCCGGCTGCGAGCAGGTGCGACTCGTGAGCAGCGGCACAGAGGCGTGCATGTCCGCCGTCCGCCTTGCCCGGGGCGCCACCGGGCGCGACCGCGTAGTTGTGTTCGAGGGCTGCTACCACGGGCACTCCGACGGGCTGCTCGCCGGCGGGGGCAGCGGCGTGGCCACCCTGGGGCTGCCTGCGTCGGCTGGCGTACCTCCTGCGGCGGTGGCCGAGACGATGGTGGCGCCCTACAACGTCGTGCCTTCATTGGGCTCCGACGTCGCATGCGTGATCGTCGAGCCCGTCGCCGCCAACATGGGGCTGGTCCCGCCCGCCCCCGGCTTCCTCGCCGGCCTCCGGGAGGCGTGCGATCGGGTCGGGGCGCTGCTCGTCTTCGACGAGGTGATCACCGGGTTCCGCCTCGCTCCCGGGGGGGCCTCGGCGTGGTACGGCGTCACGCCGGACCTGTGGTGCTTCGGCAAGGTGATCGGTGGCGGGCTGCCGCTGGCGGCGTTCGGCGGGCGGCGCGACGTCATGTCGTCGCTGGCGCCGGGGGGGCCGGTGTACCAGGCGGGGACGCTCTCGGGGAACCCGCTGGCGACCGCAGCGGGCCTGGCGGCGTTGTCGCTGCTCGACCCCGGTGCCTACCGGGCGCTGGCGGAGAGGGTGGGACGATTCGCCTCCGGGCTGGCCTCGGCGCTGGCGGCGGCCGGGGTGGAGGCCCAGGTGCCGGTGGCCGGCACGCTGGTCGGCGTGTTCTTCGGGCCCGTGCCGGTGACGTCGTACGCCGGGGCGAGGGCGTCGGCGGAGACGGGGTTGTTCCCCGGCTTCATGCACGGGTTGCTGTCGCGGGGCGTGGCGCTGGCGCCGGGCGCCTACGAGATCCTGTTCCCGGGGCTGGCACACAGCGACGAGGACCTCGACCGGGTCGTCTCGGCGGTGGGGGAGGTGGCGGAGGACCTGGCGCGGGGGTAGGGCGGTCGTCGGGGGCTCGGGGGCGCCGGGGCGGCCTTGGGCGGGCGTTGCGGCGGGCGTTGTGGCGGGCGGGCTCGTCAGGCGGCGGAGCTCGTCGGCACCACCCGCGCGAGCGACGCCAGCGCCCGGTACGCCGCTTCGGCCGGGCCGAGCTCGTCGGGGCGCAGGATGTTCGCCATGATCCGCAGCACCCACTCCATGAGGGTCCGGTTGCGCATGCCGGTGCTCACCATGGCCCGCATCAGCTCGGGATGGCCGATCACGTGCACGAACGCCCGGGCCACCCGGAAGTACAGCCCGTAGCGGTCCCGGAGCGCGTCCTGGTAGGTGCGCAGCGCCATCCCGTCCCCGCTGGCCAGCGCCAGGTGGACGGCGTCGGCGGCCATTCGCCCTGTCTCGTAGGCGTAGGCGATCCCCTCACCGTTGAACGGGTTGATCGTGCCGCCGGCGTCGCCGGCGACCAGGTAGGTGGGCCCCACGTGAGGTCCCACGGACAGGCCCATCGGCAGGCGACCGCCGGTGGCCGGCCCGCAGGCCGTCCCCGGCCGCAGGTCCCACTGCTCGGGAGCGAGCTCGACGAAGCTCTCCATGAGGTGGGTGGTGTTGACGGCCTTCCACTGGTTGAAGGTCGACAGCAGGCCGACGCCGACATTCACCCGGCCGTCGCCCACGGGGAAGATCCAGCCGTAGCCGGGGAGCGCGTTGCCTGCCCTGTCGCGGATGTCGAGCCAGCTGTCGATCCAGGACTCGGCGTGCATCGGTGACTCGTAGTAGCCCCGGATGGCCATGCCCAGCGGGTAACGCCGGTTGCGCGCCGTCCCGAGGGCACGGCCGAAGCGGGAGTTGGCCCCGTCGGCGACGACCACGTAGCGGGCCCTCACCTCGACGGGCGCCGACCCTGATGCGTCCTTGCGGGTGACCCACGCACCGCGCAGGAGCCCACCCTCGAGCACCGGTTGGCCCGCTTCGGCATGCTCCCACACCGCTGTCCCTGCCTTCCCCGCCCGCCGGGCGACCAGAGCGTCGAGGTCCTTGCGGGTGATGACGTACCCGTAACCGGGCAGGTCCGGATGGCCCGGCCACTCGAGCTCCAGCGTGCGGCCGAAGGCGTGGCTGCGCAGGCCGGCGTAGCGGTGGCCTGCCGCCGCCAGCTCACCCCCGAGGCCCATCTCCTCCAGCTGGCGCACAGACCGGGGGGTCAGGGCGTCCCCGCAGGTCTTCTCACGCGGGTAGCCCTTCCGCTCCACGAGGACGACGTCGTGGCCGGCGCTCGCCAGCCAGTACGCGCACGACGCTCCCGACGGACCGCCGCCGATGACGAGCACGTCGCAGCGGCGGGGACCCTGGTGCTGCTCGATCACCGGCACACGGCGAATCTATGCGAGCGGGGGCTACGGCCGGCAGGGCGCGCGACGTCAGGCCTCGGAGATCGCCGGGTGAGTGGCTCCTGGCGGCGCGGGGGGACATGCTGGGCAACCGTGGTGTTCGGTCCTTGGGACGTCCTTGGCATCGTGGTCGGCGGCGGGCTCGCCGCCGCCGTCATCGTGGTGGTGGCGCTGCGTGCGCTGTGGGCGGGCCGGGCCGGCGCTCCGGCGGGCAGCGACGAGCACGGGGGCGACACCACCCCCACGGCTGCAACCACCCGCCGGCGCTTCCTCGAGCAAGGCGTGGTGGGCGTCTTCGCCGCCGCGCTCGTCGGTGTGGTCACCTCGGCATCGGATTACCTGGGGACTGCCTCCCGGCGGCGGATCTTCGGGCCGCCACCGGGGATCGACACGACGGGCCAGCGCCCGGCCGGCCCGCACTGCAACTGACCCATGGATAGGCTGGCCGGCAGCCGGCCGGCGAAGCGCGACCAGGTGGCGGAACCGTGACCAGGCTGGCGTGCCGACCGCCCCACGGCGTAGAAACTACAGCCGCCCCCATCCTGACCACGTCCCAGAAGGAAGCCAGCGATGGTCCAGTACCTCCCGATCCTCCTGCTGCTGGTGCTGGCTGCGCTGTTCGCCGCCGGGTCCTTCCTCGCCTCAGGCCTCCTCGGCCCCAAGCGCCCGACCGCAGCCAAGGACGGCCCGTACGAGTCGGGCATCGCCCCCAGGCGCGAGCCGGCGGCGCGCTTCCCCGTCCGCTTCTACCTCGTCGCCATGATCTTCATCATCTTCGACATCGAGGTCGTGTTCCTCTATCCGTGGGCGGTCATGTACCACCAGCTGTCGAGCTTCGGCCTGGCAGAGATGGCCACCTTCGTCGGCATCGTCTTCGTGTCCTTCGCCTACCTGGTCTCCAACGGCGCCCTCGACTGGGGGCCGACCCAGCGGTTCCGCAACCGGCCTGAGCCTGACCTCACACGCACGACCACCGCCACCGTCCGCCGGGTGCCGCGCCCGTTGCAGGTCGCAGTCGAGGGCCCGGGGCTGCGACCCGTCGAGGGCGACGCCGGCGAGGAAGGCGGCGGGCGAGCCGGCAACGGCGTGCCGGGGCCCGGGGAGGGCGCCCCCAGCTGGGCGCAGCCGGTCGGTGCCCCGAGGGGAGAGGAGTAGCGATGGGCCTGGAGAGCCTGCAACACAACTTCCTCTCGGGCACGTTGGAGGGTGCCGTCAAGTGGGCGCGGGCGGCCAGCTCCTGGGGTGCCAACTTCGGCCTCGCCTGCTGCGCGATCGAGATGATGGCCACCGGCGCCGCCAACTACGACCTCGCCCGCTTCGGGATGGAGGTGTTCCGGGCGTCGCCCCGCCAGGCGGACCTGATGATCGTCGCCGGCCGGCTCAGTCAGAAGATGGCCCCGGTGCTGCGGGAGGTCTACGACCAGATGATGGAACCAAAGTGGGTCATCTCGATGGGTGTGTGCGCCAGCACCGGAGGGATGTTCAACAACTACGCGCTGGTGCAGGGCGTCGACCAGATCGTCCCGGTCGATGTGTACGTGCCGGGATGCCCGCCCGGTCCCCAGACCCTCATCCACGGCATCCTCACGCTCCACCAGCAGATCCGTGTCGGCGAGATCACCCGCCGGCCCGGTGAGGGGGCCCGCATCCGGGTGGCCGAGCTCCCGCAGCCGCAGCGCCTCCCCACCACCCCGGCGCGCGTCCCGACCGGGCTGTCCCCGACCGGCGCATGAGCGACGCGGACCAGGCCAGGCCGGCGGGCCACGACGACGAGGCGGGTGAGGGCGGGGCGACGGCGCCCCCGGGTGCGGTCGCCGTGCTGGAGGATGTCCACGGCTGCCCGATGGTCGACAGCCTCGGCTCCCGTGTCGTCCACACCGACCGCGACCGCTACCACGCCCTCTTGGAGGGGTTGCGTGGCGACGGCTACGACCTGTTCGTCGGGTTGACGGGTGTCGACTACCTGACGCATCCCGGGCGAGCCCTGCCGGCCGGGGTCGGCCCCGAGCGGTTCGAGGTGGTGGTCGAGCTGTGGCGCATCCGTGACCGCCGGCGGCTGCGGGTCCGCTGCCAGGTGCCCGGTGGCGATCCGTGGGTGCCGACACTGTTCGACCTGTGGGCCGGCGCCGAGGCTCACGAGCGGGAGACCTACGACATGTTCGGCATCCGGTTCGAAGGACATCCAGATCCGAGCCGGATCCTCATGCCCGAGGACTGGGAGGGCCACCCGCTGCGCAAGGACTACCCGACCGGGCGCGTGCCCGTGCAGTTCAAGGAGTCACCGGACCGGCGCTGACCCCATCCGCCCCACCAAGCGACGACGAGAGCGACGAGACATGACCAAGTCGAGCGAGGAGCTCGAGCACACGAGCGAGGAGCTCGAGCACACGAGCGAAGGGACCACCCCCGACAGGGCGCTGGCCGCCCGCCGGCACGGCCTCATCGACCGCGTCCTCGGCCGGTCCGGCCCCGGGGGAGAGGCCGTCAACCGGCTCCTGCAGGACCGGACCTGCGAGGGCTCGCAGGAGCTGCACGACCGGGGCCGCCAGTCGCTCTCGGAGCTCCAACGCGAGCTGGGCGCCGTGCTCCGCCTCCCCGAAGGCGGGGGCGCCGGCGTCGAGCTCGCCGACGTGGACCTCGAGGTGCCGACCGACGAGACGATGATCCTCAACCTCGGCCCCTCCCACCCCTCCACCCACGGGGTGCTGCGCATCATGGTCGAGCTCGAGGGCGAGACTGTCCTGCGATCCAAGCCGGTGATCGGTTACCTCCACACCGGGATGGAGAAGACCGGCGAGGAGCTCATGTACCACCAGGGCTCCACCAACGTCACCCGCATGGACTACCTGTCGCCGTTCTTCAACGAGGTGACCTTCAGCCTCACCGTCGAGAAGCTCCTGGGTGTCGAGGTGCCGCCGCGCGCCACGTGGATCCGGATGCTGCTCTGCGAGCTCAACCGGATCAGCTCGCACATGCTGTGGCTGGCCACCAACGGCGCCGACATCGGCGCCATCAACATGCTCGTCTACGGCTGGCGCGAGCGGGAGGTGGTGCTGCAGCTCTTCGAGAAGGTGACCGGGCTGCGGATGAACCACAACTTCATCCGCCCCGGCGGCGTCGCCGCCGACCTGCCCGACGGGTGGCGGGACGACGTGATCGCCCTCTGCGACATGATGAGCCGGCGGATGGACGAGTACGACGACCTGCTCACAGGCCAGCCGATCCTGCAGCGCCGGCTGCAGAACGTCGGGCCGCTCACCGCAGAGGAAGCCGTCTCCCTGGGCCTCACCGGGCCGCTACTGCGCTCGACGGGCATCCCGCGGGACCTCCGCAGGGACGAGCCCTACCTCGCCTACGACGAGGTGGACTTCGACGTGATCGTCGGCGAGGTCGGCGACTGTTGGGACCGGTTCGCGATCCGGTTCAACGAGATCCGCGAATCCATCCGCATCTGCCGCCAGGTCTGTGACCGGATGCCGGCAGGCGACTATAGGACGCAGGACAAGAAGGTCACCCCGCCACCCCGCAACCGCATCGACGAGTCGATGGAAGCCCTCATCCACCACTTCAAGCTCTACACCGAGGGGTTCCGGGTGCCTCCGGGGGAGGCCTACGTCCCGGTCGAGACGCCGCGCGGCGAGGGTGGCTGCTACATCGTCTCCGACGGCACCTCTCGCCCGTACCGGCTGCACATGCGCGCCGCCAGCTTCGCCAACCTGCAGGGTCTGGCGCCGATGGCACGCGGGGCGCTGATCGCCGACACGATCGCCATCGTCTCCACCATCGACCCGGTCCTCGGGGACGTGGACCGTTAGATGGGGCCCGTTTGGACGGCCCGCGCGACCCTCGGCAAGGATGAGCCGACGTGGCGCGGCTGACCCCCCACAACGAGCAGCGGGCGCGCGACCTGATCGCGCTCTACCCCCACCCCCGCTCCGCCCTGATCCCCATCCTGCACCTCCTCCAGGAACAGGACGGCTACCTCACCGACGACGGGATGCAGCACGCCGGCGAGCTGGTCGGGTTGGAGGCGGCCGAGGTCCAGGGCACGGCGTCGTTCTACGACATGTTCCACACCGAGCCGGTCGGCAAGTACCTGATCGCGGTGTGCACCAACATCGCCTGCCTGTTGCAGGGCGCGTACGAACTGCTCGAGCACGCCGAGGAGAGGCTGGGAATCGCGCACGGCGGGACGACACCCGACGGGCTGTTCACCCTGGAGGACGCCGAATGCCTGGCGCTGTGCGGCAACGCCCCCTGCGTCACGGTCAACTGGCGGTACTTCGGAGATGTGGACCGGGAGGGCTTCGACGACCTCGTCGCCCGCCTCGCCGCCGGCGAGCTCGACGGGGAGGTCCCGCCCCACGGCACCCTCTGCCGCGTCCGGCGCAGCGTCGGGCTCGCCGCCGCCGGCGCCAGCGTGCACGGGTGCGGCGGACCGGTGCCGGCGCTCGCCGAGAGCAGCCGGCCGGGAGCGATCGCCGACGAGCCCACCGACGGTGTCGACCTCGAGACGTTCGCGACCACACCGGCCGTCTTGGCCCTCGACGGTCCCGCCCCGTCCGACGACAGGACCGAGCCGTGACGGTCACCGGCGCCCCGCGCATCGTCACCCGCCGCCTCGGCGGCCCCGCGCCCTGGACGCTTGCCTCCTACCTCGACGACGGCGGCTACGACGGGCTGCGCAAGGCGCTGTCCATGACCCCCGAGGAGGTCCGCGAGGCGGTCAACGTGGCCAACATCCTCGGGCGCGGCGGCGCCGGCTTCGAGGCCGGCCGCAAGTGGGGCATGCTCGCCAAGTCCGAGCCGGTGTACCTGACGATCAACGGCGACGAGAGCGAGCCGGCGACGTTCAAGGACCACATGCTCATCGAGACCGACCCGCACATGGTCGTCGAGGGCGCCCTCATCTGCGCCTACGCGGTGCGGGCCGACCAGATCTTCCTCTACGTCCGGGGGGAGTTCGCCCTCGGCCTCGAGCGCCTGCAGGCCGCTGTCAACGAGGCGTACGCCTACGGCGCAGCCGGCGGCGACATCCTCGGCAGCGGCTGGTCGGTCGACATCGTCGTTCACCCGGGCGCCGGCGCCTACATCTGCGGCGAGGAGACGGCGCTGCTCGAGAGCCTGGAAGGCAAGCGGGGCTATCCCCGCATCAAGCCGCCGTTCTTCCCGGCGGCCGTCGGCCTGTACGGGGCGCCGACGGTCGTCAACAACGTCGAGACGGTGTCCAACCTGCCGTGGGTCATGCGGAACGGCGCTGACGCCTTCGCCGCCCTCGGCGAGGGCCGGTCCAAGGGCACCAAGGTCATGGCGCTGTCCGGGCACGTGAAGCGGCCGGGCAACTACGAGCTGGAGTTCGCCAAGGTCACCTTCCGCGACCTCATGTTCGACGCGCGCCTAGGCGGCGGCATCCGCGAGGACCGCCAGCTCAAGGCGTTCATCCCCGGCGGTGTCAGCTCCCCATGGCTCGGGCCGCAAGACCTCGACGTCCTGCTCGCCAACGAGAAGATCGCCGAGGTGGGCACCATGGCCGGCTCCGGTGCGGTCACCGCCATGGACGAGACGACCTGCATCGTGCGGGCCGCCTGGCGGATCGTGCGCTTCTTCCACCGCGAGTCCTGCGGCCAGTGCACGCCGTGCCGGGAGGGCAGCGGCTGGGTGGAGAAGATCCTGCAGCGCATCGAGAACGGACAGGGCCGGGAGGCGGATCTCGACCTGCTCATGGACGTGTGTGACAACATCTCGCCGGGCATCCGGTGGCCGCCGGCGCAGACGACGATCTGCGTGCTCGGGCCGTCGATCCCGCCGGCGCCGGCGTCGGGCATCCGAATGTTCCCCGACGAGCTCCTGACCCACATCCGCGAGGGCCGCTGCCCGTTCCCGCCCGACCGGCTGCCGGGAAGGGTCGCGCATGTCTGACCCCACGCCGCAGCCCGCCACGACGACCGCCGGCGACGCCACGGCACCCGGGTCGGCCGCCGGCCACACCGGGCGTGAGGTTCCCGTGCACCTGGCGCCGCGGCCCGTCATCACCGAGAGCGCCGTTGGCTCGCCGCCGCCCCCCGTCCCCCGGTCGCCGGGCGAGATGGTGACGGTCACCATCGACGGCCGCCAGGTGGTCGTCCCCAAGGGCCAGCTGCTGATCGAGGCGGCCGAGGCGGCCGGCACGTACATCCCGCGCTTTTGCTACCACCCGCGGATGAAGCCGGTCGGCATGTGCCGCATGTGCCTGGTCGAGGTCGAAGGGCCCCGGGGATCCACGCTGATGCCCGCCTGCTACAACCCCGTCGCCGACGGCATGAAGGTGTCGACGACGAGCGAGATGACCAAGAAGGCCCAGGACGGCGTCCTCGAGCTCCTGCTCGTCAACCATCCCCTGGACTGCCCGGTGTGCGACAAGGGCGGGGAATGTCCCCTCCAGGACCAGACCCTCGCCTACGGCCCCGGCGAGTCGCGCTTCGTCGAGGAGAAGCGGCACTGGGACAAGCCCATCCCGATCTCCGAGCTGGTCAACCTCGACCGGGAGCGCTGCATCCAGTGCGGCCGCTGCGTCCGCTTCGCCGACGAGGTCGCCGGCGACCCGCTGATCGACTTCTACGAACGGGGGGACAGGACAGAGGTGGCGGTCTTCTCGGCCACCCATCCCTTCGCCTCCTACTTCAGCGGCAACGTGGTGCAGATCTGCCCGGTCGGAGCCCTGACGGCGACGCCGTACCGCTTCCGGGCCCGGCCGTGGGACCTCGACCAGGTGGAGAGCACCTGCACGTCCTGCTCCGTTGGCTGCAGGGTCGCGGTCCAGACCAGCGGTGACCAGCTGGTCCGCAAGATCGGTGTGGACTGCGACCCGGTGAACTGGGCGTGGCTGTGCGACAAGGGCCGCTTCGACTACGAGGCGGTCAACTCGCCGGAACGCCTCGGCGCGCCCCTCGTGCGCAAGGACGCCGAGCTGGTCGAGGTGTCGTGGGCGGAGGCGCTCGACACCGCCGCAGGCGGCTTGCAACGGGCGGTGCGCGCCGGCGGGGGCGCCAACGTCGCCGTGATCGGCGGAGCGCGCCTCGCCAACGAGGACGCCTACGCGTGGGGGAAGTTCGCCAGGGCCGTGCTCGGCACCGACAACGTCGACGCCCAGCTCGGCGACGGGGTGCCCGCCGACGTGCTGCTCGGCCTGCCGCGGGCGACGATCGACGAGGCGGCGTCCGCCCCGTTGCTGCTGACCCTCGGCACCGATCCCAAGGAGGAGCTGCCCGTCTTGTACCTGCGGCTTCGCAACGCCGCCCGCGAGCGAGGGTTGCAGATCGTCGAGCTCACCCCGACTCGCACCGGCCTGTCCCGCCACGCGGCGGTGACGGCCCTGCACCGGCCGGGTGAGCTCGCCGCCTTGGTGCAGGCGGTCACGGCGGACCACGACCCGACCGGCGACGTGGCCGGTGTCGCCGCCGGCACCATCGCCGGGATCCGTGCCCACCTGGTGAGAGCCTGGCAGGAGGCGCCCGTCCGCCGTGGCCGCCCGGCGGAGCGGCCCTCGATCGTCGTGCTCGTGGGGCGGGCGTCGCTCGCCGAGGGCGACGCCGGCGTCCGGGCGGCCGTCGCCGCCTTCAGCGGCCTCCCGGGCGTCGCCTGGCTGTCGGGGCTGCGCCGGGGGAACGTCCACGGCGCTTTGGACATGGGCCTCGCGCCGGGGGTGCTCCCCGGTCGCGTCGGCCTCGACCAAGGTCGCGGCTGGTACGAGTCGCAGTGGGGCGCCGAGCTGCCGATGGGTCGGGGAATGGGCACCGCCGAAATCCTCGCCGCCGCCGCCCGGGGCCGGATCGGGGGGTTGGTGCTGCTCGGCGCCGACCCCGAGGCCGACTTCCCCGACGCCCTCCATGCCGTGAAGGGCCTCGCCGGCGCCCGCTTCGTTGTCGCCGTCGACAGCTTCCTCACCGACTCCGCGCGCAAGGCGGATGTGGTGCTGCCCGCCGCCACCTACGCCGAGCGCCGCGGCACCTTCACCAACCTCGAAGGCCGCGTCACCCACCTCGGCGCGATCGTCACGGCGCCGGGCGTCGCCTGGCCGGACTGGATGATCGCTTCGGAGCTTGCCTACCGCCTCGGTGCCGACCTCGGATGGAGCGACCTGGAGGGCATCTGGGCGGAGATCACCCGCGTCTCGCCGCTGCACGCCGGCGTCGACCGCGTCGCTCTCGCCGGTGCCGCGGCGCGCGACGGGATCGTCGTGCCCGCCGGCGACGGCGGGGCGGCGATCCGGCCCCCGCGCCCGCTCGACCCGATGGCCGACCCGGGGATCGCGTCGGCCGAGCTGCACGCCGTGGCGCCCACAGCGCTGGCGGTCGATGTCCCGCCCGTGAAGCAGGCGTCGGAGGAGGAGCGCGCCCCGATGCCGCCGATGCTCACGACCCCGGGCGGGCCGGCGCCCCCGCCGGTGCCCGTGGAGGGGGATGCGCACCGCCTCGTGAGCCGGCGCAGCCTCTGGGACGCCGGCACGTGGGTTCGTCACGCCCACCACCTCTCGCCGCTCGCCCGGGCGGCGTCGGCGGCGTTGCATCCAGACGAGCTGGCCGATCTCGGCGTTGCCCCCGGTGATGCCCTCCTGGTCTCGAACGACCGGGGCCGCCTGTCGTTGCCGGCGGCGGCCGACCCGTCGCTGCCGCGCGGTGTCGTCGCCGTGGCCTGGAACGCGCCGGGAGGGCCCGCCTCGTCGCTCGTCGACGCCTCCGGCCGGGTCGTCACCGTGCGAGTGGAGGTCGCCCGCTGATGCTCGGCTACGTCGGGGACCCCCTCTTCGCCAACGGCCTGCACTGGCAGGTGTGGCTCATCGTGGTCGTGAAGGCCCTGCTCGCCTTCGTGCTCCTACTGCTCTCGGTGCTGTTCATGGTCATGTACGAGCGCAAGGCGGTGGCGTGGCTGGGCGTGCGCTACGGGCCCAACCGGGCCGGCCCGGGCGGGTGGCTGCAATCCCTGGCTGACGGCGTGAAGCTGTTCTTCAAGGAGGCCTTCACGCCGGCGCGCGCCGACAAGTGGGTGTACAAGGCGGCGCCCTACCTGGTCGTCATCCCCGCGTTCGTGGCGTTCTCGATCGTGCCCATCGGCGGCACCGTCAACCTGTGGGGTTGGCACACCAGGCTGCAAGTCGCCGACCCACCGTGGGGCATCCTGCTGATGCTCATGGCGTCGGGCGTCACCGTGTACGGGGTGATGCTCGCCGGCTGGGCGTCGGGCTCCAAGTACCCGCTGCTCGGCGCGGTCCGCGCCAGTGCCCAGATGGTCTCCTACGAGGCGGTGCTCGGCCTCACCGTGGCGACCGTCGTGCTCGAGACCGGCTCGCTGCAGACCAGTGCCATCTGGCTCTCCCAGCGCTCGATCCTGTACCACTGGAACTTCCTGCGGACTGGTCTCATCCCCTTCGCCCTCTTCGCCATCGCCATCACCGCGGAGATGACCAGGGCGCCGTTCGACCTCGTCGAGGCCGAGGAGGAGCTGTCGGGCGGGTTCAACCTCGAGTACTCCTCGATCGGCTTCGCCTTCTTCTACCTGGCGGAGTACATGGCGCTGGTGACGAACTCGGCGCTCATGGTGACTCTGTGGTTCGGCGGGCCCGACGGTCCGTTCGTCGCCACCTATGGGTGGGTTGGCATCTTCTGGTTCGCGCTGAAGACGTTGATCATCCTCTACATCTACGTCTGGATCCGGGCGACCCTGCCCCGCCTGCGCTACGACCAGCTGATGGAGCTGGGCTGGAAGCGGATGATCCCGGTGGCGCTGGCAATGCTGCTGATCGTCGCCGGCTTCCAGGTCGGCTACGAGTGGGGGTTCATCGCCGTAGGAGGCAGCCTCGTCGCTCTCGCCGTGCTGTTGAGGGCCATCGACGTGGGGTCGGTGGCGGCCAGCGTCGACGTCAGTGGCGAGGAGGTCGCCACCGGCGGCCCCGCCACAGGGACCGGTGTGACGTGAGCTCGATCGACGGCTTCTTCAACTTCTTCAAGGGTTTCGGCGTCACCGGCCGGGTCCCGTTCCAGCCCAAGGTGACCATCCAGTACCCGGAGGAGAAGGGACCGATCCCCGAGCGGCGCCACGGCCGCCACGTCCTCAACCGCTACGAGGACGGCATGGAGAAGTGCATCGGCTGCGAGCTGTGCGCCGGCGTGTGCCCGGCCCGCTGCATATACGTGCGGGGAGCCGACAACCCCCCCGACGCGCCGGTGTCGCCGGGCGAGCGGTACGGGTTCGTCTACGAGATCAACTTCCTGCGCTGCATCCACTGCGACATGTGCGTCGAGGCCTGCCCGACCGAGGCGATCACCGAGTCGAAGCTGTTCGAGCTCAGCTTCTCCAACCGTGAAGACGCCATGTACAGCAAGGCCGAGTTGCTCGTCGACGACGAGGGCAACCCCCGCAAGCTGCCCTGGGAGGACTGGAAGCAGGGCGACGAGCAGCACACCTCTGGCTGGGTGAGGGCCACCTCGCCGGCCGGTGCGGCGGCGATGGAGGGCAGGCCGCTTTGGTCCGGGGAGCTCGGCTACGGGGTGCGGCCCCCCCAGCCCGGGCAGTCGGACCCCGACTCGGCGGACGTCTCCGCCCAAACCGACCTCTCCCTGCGGGAGATGGCTGTGCACGCCCTTCGGGGCGCCGGGGTCGACACCCGCCCTCCGGCGAGGGATGGGGCGAGGGGTGGACGGCGATGAGGGGCGCCGACCTGGTGGCTGCGCTCCACGTGGCCTTCCGGCTCGTGGCGTACAACGGCGTCAACAGTCCCCACAGCGAGCACCTGCAGGCGCCGGCCGACTGGGCGGTGTTCCTGGTCGGCGGCGCGTTCATCCTCGCCGGCGCCCTCGGTGTGGTCACGCTGCGCAACCCGGTGCACTGCGCCCTGTTCCTCGTCATCACCCTGTTCGGCGTCGCCATCGAGCTCATCGACCTCAACGCCGACTTCCTGGCCGCCGTGCAGATCATCGTCTACGCCGGCGCCATCGTGATCCTCTTCCTCTTCGTGATCATGTTCCTCGGTGTGGACCGCAAGGAGCCCGTCGCCGCCGAGCGCTTCCCCCTCCAGCGCCCCCTCGCCCTGCTCCTAGGGCTCGGCGTGTTCATCCTGATCCTCGTCCTCACGGCCGTGCCGGGCAACTGGACCACCGGCGCCCACTCCCTGTCGGGCTCGCTCGGGAGCCCCGCCAGCCCAACCGGCGGTGCCCAAGGCGACGTGGCCCGGCTCGGCCAGGCGATCTACACCCGCTACCTGCTCCCCTTCGAGATGACATCAGCGCTGCTGGTCATCGCCATCGTCGCCGCCGTCGTCCTCGCCCGCACCCGCCACCGGGTCGCCGGCGAGCTGTCGAGCGAGGAGCAGGCCGCGATCCGCCAAGCCGGTGGGGCGTCGGCGGAGGTGACCCGGTGAGGGTTCCCGCCGAGTGGTACCTCGTCGTCGCCCTGATGCTGTTCGTCATCGGCGCCACCGGGCTGCTCATCCGCCGCAACATCCTCGTGATGTTCATGTGCGTCGAGCTCATGCTCAACGCCGTCAACCTCACGTTCGTCACCTTCTCCCGGACCCTCAACGACATCAGCGGCCAGGCGACGGTGTTCTTCGTCCTGGTCGTCGCCGCCGCCGAGGTGGTCGTCGGCCTGGGCATCATCGTCGCCATCTTCCGCCGGCGCGCCGAGGCCACCGCCGACGACGTCCACATCCTGAAGGGCTAGAGGACCGCCTCCGTGAACGCCGCCTACGTCGTCGTCGCCGCCCCGCTCCTCGGTTCGATCCTGCTGCTCGCCGGGCACCGCCGCCTGCGAGAGCCGCTCGCCGGGTGGATCGTGGTCGCACTCGGGTTCGTGTCGTTCGGCGCCTCGGTGTACCTGTGGGTCGCCGAGGTGGGCCGGGCGGCCGGGCACAAGGCCGTCGACCTCGGGATCTTCCGGTGGCTGCCCGTCGAGCACCTGCAGGTCAGCTTCGGGTTGCAGGTCGATCCGCTGTCGGTGTTCTTCTGCCTGTTCGTCACGGGTGTCAGCTCGCTGATCTTCCTGTACTCGATCGGCTACATGCACGGGGACCCGAGCTTCCCCCGGTTCTTCTTCTACCTGAGCCTGTTCCTCTTCTCGATGGTCACGCTCGTGCTGGCCGACAACTTCCTCTTCATGTTCCTCGGGTGGGAGGGCGTCGGCTTCTGCTCCTACGGCCTCATTGGGTTCTGGTTCGAGCGCAACCGCGCCGCCGTCGCCGCCAAGAAGGCGTTCGTCACCAACCGCGTCGGCGACTTCGGCTTCATGATCGCCCTCTTCTTGATGTACGAGCACTTCGGCTCGTTCAACTTCTCCCGCGTGCTCGGTCCGCTCACGCACGGAGCGACCCTCGGCGCCGGCTTCGCGACAGCCCTCGGCCTCATGCTCCTTCTCGGGGCCTGCGGCAAGTCGGCGCAGTTCCCGCTGTACATGTGGCTCCCCGACGCCATGGAGGGCCCGACCCCCATCTCCGCCCTCATCCACGCCGCCACCATGGTCACCGCCGGGGTGTACCTGCTCGCCCGCAGCGCGCCGATCCTGCACTTCTCCGGTACCACGCAGTGGGTTGTGGCGTGCGTGGGGATCGCCACGGCGCTCGTCGCTTCGACGATCGCGTGCACCGAGACGGACATCAAACGGATCCTCGCCTACTCAACCCTGGCGGAGATCGGCTTCATGTTCCTCGCCGAGGGGAGCGGGGACTTCACCTCGGCCCTGTTCCTCACGGTCACCCACGCCTTCTTCAAGGCCCTGCTGTTCCTCTCCGCCGGAGCAGTGATCCACGCCTTGGCCGACGAGCAGGACATATGGCGCATGGGGGGGCTGCGCAAGTACCTCCCGCTCACCTTCGGCGCCTTCTTCATCGGCTACCTGGCCCTCTCGGCCGTCCCGCCGCTGTCGGGGTGGTGGTCCCACGAGGCGGTGCTCGAAGCCGCCTACCACAAGAACGTCGGGCTCTGGATCACCGGTGTCCTCGTCGACGGGCTGACCGCCTACTACATGAGCCGTGAGGTGATGCTCGTCTTCTTCGGCGGGGCCCGCTGGAGGGAGAAGCGCCCGGGCTCCGCCCAGCAAGCAGCGGCCACCGCCGGGCCGCCCCAGGGCCACCCACCCGAGGCGGCGCACGGAGCGGCCGGCGGGCACGGTCACGGTGAGCCGCACGACGCGCCTTGGACCATGAGCGTGCCGCTCGTGGTGCTCGCCATCGGTGCCGTGGTGGGCGGCATCATTGACCTGCCGTTCGGCGGCTTGGACTTCCTGACCAAGTTCCTCGCTCCCGTCTTTCCCGCCTCCGTGGTGCCGGCCCTCCCGCTGGCCAACGCGACGAAGGTGTGGATCGGCGTGGCCGGCACCTGCGTCAACCTCATCGGGCTGATCCTCGGGATCCTCGCCTGGCGTGAAGGGGTGCCCCGCCCCGTCCTCGAGCCGGCCTTCTTCCGCCACGGCTGGTACATCGACGAGGGGGTCGCCGGCGCCGTCGCCGGACCGCTCGCCCTCGCCGCCGACGCCATGGCCTACGACGTGGACCGCGGGCTCGTGGACCGCTTCGTCAACGACGTCGCCGGCGCCGCCGCCGGGACCGGGCGCCAGCTGCGCCGCATCCAGACCGGCTACGTCCGCACCTACGCCCTCGGGATCGGCGCCGGCGCCCTCGCCATCCTCATCTACGCCGTGGCCCGGCTCGGAGGTTGACGTGAGCGGCACCGGGGCGTTCCCCATCCTCACCACCATCGTCTTCGTGCCGCTCGCCGGCGCCGCCATCACCACGCTCCTGCCGCGTGCCCGGGCACCGCAACTGGCCAAGGTGGTCGGCGCCGTCACCATGCTCGTCGAGATAGCGCTGGTCGCCACCCTCGTCGCCGAGTTCAGGACCCACACCGCCGGCTTCCAGTTCGTGAGCAACCACGCCTGGATCGCCGGCCTGGGCATCAGGTGGTTCCTCGGCGTGGACGGGATCTCCCTGTTCCTCGTCGCGGTCACCGCCGTGCTGTTCCCCGTCGCGGTCCTCGGCCCGCGGGTGTCCGGTCAGGAGAAGAGCTTCGTGGTCTGGATGCTGTTCTTGGAGTCGGCGTGCATGCTGACCTTCCTGGCCCTGGACCTGTTCGTGTTCTTCGTCGCCTTCGAGGTCACCCTCGTCCCCGGCTACTTCATCATCTCCGGCTTCGGTGGGCTGCGGCGCAACTACGCGGCCATGAAGTTCTTCATCTACACCTTCGCCGGCTCGGCGTTCCTCTTCGTCGGCATCCTGTCGATCGTGTTCCTGGTGGCGGCGCGCAACGGCGGCCACATCTCCTTCTCCCTCATCACCCTGGCCCGCTACGCCAACCGGCTCCCCGTCGCCGACCAGGAGTGGATCTTCATCGGGCTGTTCCTCGGGTTCGCCGTCAAGATCCCCCTGATGCCGTTCCACTCCTGGCTGCCCGACGCCTACACCCAGGCGCCGACGGCCGGCTCGATGGTGATAGCCGGCATCCTGTTCAAGCTCGGCGCCTACGGGCTCCTGCGCTTCGGGGTGTTCATGCTGCCCCGTGCGGCCGTGCGCCTCGCCCCGCTGCTGCTCGCCCTCGCCATCATCGGCATCACCTACGGGGCCGTCGTCACGATCATGCAGCGCGACTTCAAGCGCCTGGTGGCCTACGCATCGATCGTCGACGTGGCGTTCATCGTCGTGGGCATCTTCGCCTTCACGTCGCAGAGCATCACCGGTGGGGTCTTCGAGATGGTCAACCACGGGCTGACCACCGGAGCGATGTTCTTCGTGCTCGGCATGATCTGGGATCGGCGTCGGACGTTCCGCATCGCCGAGCTCGGCGGGCTACAGAAGCCGGCACCGATCCTGTCCGCCGTCATGATCCTCGTCATCATGAGCGCCGTCGGCCTACCTGGGCTCAACGGCTTCGCCGGCGAGTTCCTCGTCCTGGTCGGCACGTTCCTCACCGACCGGTGGTGGGCGGTGGTGGCCACGACGGGCGTGATCAGCGGCGCCATCTACCTGCTGTGGGCCTACCAGCGGGTGTTCCACGGAGAGCCGCAGGGCGCCAACGCCGCCGTGGCCGACATCAGCCTGCGGGAGGCGGTCGCCATCGCCCCGCTGCTCGCCGGCATCGTCTACCTCGGCATCTTCCCCGCCCCGTTCCTCAACCGCATCACCCCGTCGGTGGACCACCTCCTCGCCCATGTGGAGCTGTCGGCCCGCAGCCTGCACGTCCCGCGCGCCGGCAGCCCCAGGGTCACCTACGCCGTCCCAGCCGACCAGAGCGTCGACCCCACCGGCGCCTCGCTTGCCGGCTTCGCGCACGGGGCGGGCGGGGGGGCCGGCGGGGGGGCCGGCGCAGCTGCCGTGAGCGCCGCCGCCTCGACGGGAGGGGGCGGCGGGTGAGCGCCGCCGCCGTCGCAGCCGTGCACGTCGCCGCTCAGGGGCTCAGCGGGACTTCGGGGACGCCCGCCGGCAGCTGCGTCGGCAGCTTCGGGCGCATCAACTCGCTGTGCCACGCGTACGGGAGCATCCACGTACCCGTCAACTACCTGAGCATCCTCCCCGTGCTGGTCGTCGGCGCCGGGGCCCTGCTCCTGCTGCTGGTGTCGTCACTCCTACCGAAGCGCTCCCGGCCGGGCCTGTACCCCCTGCTCACTGTCGTGGTGGGGGCCCTAGCCGCCGTCTCCACCATCTGGCAGTGGATCGACATCGGTGACAACGGAGCGCGCCAGACGATCGGCGGCCAGGTGCTCTACGACCGCTTCAGCGTGCTGTTCCTGCTGCTGATCAGCTGTGCCGTGATCCTGACCGCCCTCTTCTCCGACAGCTACCTCCGCCAGGAGGGCCTCGACGGCGTCGAGGCTTACGTCCTCATGCTGCTCGCCGGCGCCGGCGGGATGCTCATGGCCGAGGCCGGCAGCCTGGTCATGCTCTTCCTAGGCCTCGAGATCATGTCCATAGCCATGTACGTGATGGCCGCCTACCACCGGAGGCGCCAGCAGTCGGGGGAGGCGGGCCTCAAGTACTTCATCCTCGGCGCCTTCTCCTCGGCCATCTTCCTGTACGGCGTCGCCCTCATGTACGGGGCGACCGGCTCCCTGCAACTGTCCGAGATCGCCGCCTACCTCGCCCACACGACGATCGTCCACGACGGAGTCCTGCTCGCCGGCATGTTCCTCGTGATCGTGGGCCTGGGCTTCAAGGTGTCGGCGGTCCCCTTCCACTTCTGGACGCCCGACGTGTACCAGGGTGCGCCGACGCCGTTCACCGGCTTCCTCGCGTCGGTCGCCAAGGCAGCGGCCTTCGCCGGCCTCCTCCGCTTCCTCTTCCAGACCCTTCCCACCCAGCAGGCCAACTGGCGGCCGGCCATCTGGCTGATCGCCGTGCTCACCCTGCTCGTCGGGTCGGTCATGGCCATCGCCCAGCGCGACCTCAAGCGCATGTTCGCCTACTCGTCGATCAGCCAGGCCGGCTACGTGCTCGTAGGCGTCCAAGCGGCCTCGGCGCGGGGTCAGGCGGCGGCGATGTTCTACGTCTTCACCTACGTTTTCATCATCGCCGGCAGCTTCGCCGTCGTCACCGTGCTGCAGGGCCCGGGGGAGGCGCGCACCGACCTGGCCGCAGTGCGCGGCCTCGGCCGTAGGCAGCCGCTGCTGGCGGCCGCGCTGCTCGTGTTCCTGCTCGCCCAGGCGGGCCTGCCGCTCACGAGTGGCTTCCTCGCCAAGTTCTCCGTGGTAGCGGCGGTCGTGGCCCGTGGCGGGTACGCCCTCGCCGTGATCGCCATGCTGGCGGCGGCGATCGCTGCCTTCTTCTACCTGCGCGTCGCCCTGCTCATGTACTGGCAGGCTGACGACACAGCGGGGCAGGTGCCGGCTGGCGCCGCAGCGGGCCTCGCGCCGCCGGCGGGTGGGGGCGGCACGCCGGCGACCGTGGCATTGACCGCTGGTGGCGCCGCGACGGCCGGCGGCGATGCCACCACCGCCCTCGCCGTCGACGAGGGACCCTTCGTGGCCGGGCTCCAGCCGGTCTCTTCGCTCGGCGAGGAGCCGGCGACTCCGGAGGCCACCGCCCAGGGGGTGCTGGTCGCGCCGCCGGCCGAGCCGGCCCCGGTCCCGCTCGCCGTCGGCATCGGGCTGTGGGTCTGCGCAGTGTTCACGATCGTCGCCGGCGTCAGCCCCTGGGTCATCGACTTCGCCCGGCAGGCGACCTCGCTCTTCTAGCCCCTCCTGGCCCCACCTGTGGAAACCCAGAAGGACCAGCAACAACGGTGGGCGCATCGCCACACACGACGGACTGTGACCCCGTCGCCAGGATTCTGCACTCCGTGTGCTCAGTGCTCACCGGCACGCGGCCTCCCCGCCCCTTCGCACCGGGGCGGCAGCAGCGTATTCCGCCAGGAGTGCGGGATCGTCCACCGCCCCGGGGTCGAGCACCGTCTCGATGGCGGCTCCCTGCAGGACACGCTTGATGGGCACCTCGAGCTTCTTGCCGGTGCGGGTGTGGGGGACGCCCCTGACGGCGATGACGTCGTCAGGTACGTGGCGGGGCGATGCCCGGTCGCGGACCGCCTGGCGGATCCGTCGTCGCAGGTCGTCGTCGAGCTCGGCGTCCGGTGCCAAGACGACGAACAGCGGCATCCAGTAGCCCCCGTCGGGCTGCTCAACGCCCACGACGAGCGATTCGATGACCTCGGGCAGAGCTTCGACGGCCTGGTAGATCTCTGCGCTGCCCATGCGGACCCCGTTGCGGTTGAGCGTCGAGTCCGACCGGCCGTGGATGACGACGCTGCCCCGGTCGGTGATCGTGATCCAGTCCCCGTGGCGCCACACGCCGGGGTAGGTGGAGAAGTAGGCGTCGCGGTAACGAGAGCCGTCCGGGTCGTCCCAGAAGGCCACGGGCATGGAGGGCATCGGCCGGGTGATGACCAGCTCGCCGACCTCACCCCGCAGCGGCCTGCCGTCAGCGTCCCACGAGTCCAGAGCCACGCCGAGGGACGGAGCGGAGAGCTCGCCTGGCCACGTGGGCACCGTCGGCGTTGAACCGACGAAGGCGCTCACCACATCGGTGCCGCCGCTGATGGAGCCGATCGTGACGTGCTCGCCGAGCTCCTGTTGGACCCAGTGGAACGCAGCCGCCGGCAGGACCGACCCGGTGACGCCGAGGAGCCGCAGCGCCGACAGGTCCCGTTCGCCAGGATGGGCTCCGGCCTTCTCGCACGAGAGGAGGTAGGCGGGGCTCGTGCCGAGGAACGCCACCTTGTCACGAGCCGCTATCGCCCACAGGGCGTCCGCGCTCGGCGCTGCCGGACTGCCGTCGTAGGTCACCACCGTCGCTCCGACCAGCAGGCCGGCGACCTGGAAGTTCCACATCATCCAGGAGGGCGAGGTGTACCAGAAGAAGCGCTCGCCGGCCGTGAGGTCGGAGTGGAGGACGAGCTGCTTCAGGTGCTCCAGCACCACCCCCCCGTGGCCGTGGACGATCCCCTTGGGCTTGCCCGTCGTTCCCGACGAGAACAGCACCCACAGCGGGTGGTCGAACGCCACGGGGACCGGCGAGAGGGGAGGGTCACCCGCCGTCGCCTGTACCCAGGGAACGACCCCAGGCGGGAGGGCACCGCCGAGCCTCGAGGTCATGATCACGGCCCCCACGCCGACGGCGTCCGCCAACTGAGCGGCTGCGTCCCGACGGTCCTGGTCCCTGCCGGCGTGGCGGTACCCGTCGGCTGTGACCAGCACCGCCGGCGACAGCTGGCCGAGCCTGTCGGCGGCGGCGGCCGGTGCGTAGTCCTGGCCGCAGGAGGACCACACCGCGCCCAGGCTCGCCGTGGCGAGGAAGGCCACGATCGCCTCGGGGATGTTGGGCATGTAGGCCGCCACCCGGTCGCCCGGCCCGACGCCGAGGTCGGACAGCGTGGACGCGAGAGCGGCCACCTGGCGGCGTAGCTCCGGCCAGCCGAGGCCCCGCACCCTGGTGGTCGCCCCGCCGGCCGGGTCCGGATCGTCGCAGGGTTCGGCCTCGTCGATCACCGCCAGACCGGGAAGGTCGCCGTGGCGGAACACCTGGTCGACGTAGTTGAGCGTCGCACCAGGGAACCAGGTGGCTCCCGGCATCACGTCAGTGCCGAGCACCCGCTCCGGCGGCGTGGCGGCGGGGATCGAGAAGTACTCCCAGAGAGCGCCCCAGAACCCTTCGAGGTCGGCGACCGACCACTCGTGCAACGCCCGGTAGTCCGCCGCCTCTACGCCCCGCGCCTCCCCCAGCCAGCGCCGGAACCGCTCGATCTCCGGGACTCGAGACTCCATGTCCCTCCCTCGTGGCTGTCGGCGTCACCCTACCGGTCGATCCCACGAGGGTTCAGCCCTGCACCTGCGCTCGGGGTGGCGTTCGTGGGCGGTCGCCGGACAGCGCCCAAACCGCGCGCACATGCGCAGACTGCGCGCACCCACGACGGTATGGCGTCGTCCAGGCGCGCAGGTCGCCTCATTGCGCGCGGTTCGGGATTCGGTCGGAGCCGCCGGCGCGGGGTCTCGGGGGTTGAATGATGGGGTCAGCGTGCCGGGCCGCGGACGGTCTCGGGGGTGCCGGCGGGTTCCGCCTGTCGTTCGCCGGCGCCGGCGCCGGCGGCGCCGGTGGGCGGCTCGACCTGGACCGGATGGACCGGCTGGGTCGGCTGGGTCGGCTGGGTCGGCTGGGTCGGCGAGGGGGAAAGCCTGGGGTCGCGGGGGTGGAAGAAGCGTCCGAGGATCGGGATCTCCCAGAAGGACTCGGCCCGGGCGATGGCGACGGCGATGGCGACAGCGTTCTCGGGGGCGTCGTAGAGGGCGTAGCGAGGCAGCCAGTCGGGGTCGAACTTGGCGTTGAACCTCCACAACGACTCGATCTGCATCGAGTCGCCCATCCTCCGGAGGAACCACGCCTGCAGCCGCCGGGACAGGCTGTCGCCGGCCTCGCCGGCTATGACCGCCCGCATGGTGGCGAAGTTCAGGCCGAGCCCGGTCCTGCCCTGCTCGCGCAGGCGGTCGATGGTACGGACGACGGCGAAGTCGATGAGCCCGTTTGGGTGGTCGCCTGCATCGCGACGCATCAGGTCGAGGGAGTACCCGTCGATGCCCGGTGCCGGCACGAACTGGCAGAAGGCCACCGGATCCCCCGACGGGGCGTGCACGACGGCCAGGAGCAGGCCCTCGTCGGCGGGGTCGAAGACCCGGCCAAGGGTCATCGAGAAGCCCCGCTCGACGTCCCCACGCCTGCTCTTGGTCATCACCTCCCCCAGCTTCCGGCGCAGGGACGGGTCGATGTGAGCCGGGTCGTGGAAGCTGATGGTGTAGCCGTACTTGGCGATCCGGTTGACCGCCTGGCGCAGCCCCTTGAAGCGGCCGCCGTCGAGGGAGAAGCGGTCCGTACGGACCACGCCCTCGTCGCCCACGTACAGCGCGTGCATGCCAGTGGCGCGGTAGATCGGCAGCCACTCCTCCCCGGCGCCGAGCCCGCCGAGGGACCAGCCGTGCTCGTCGGCGTAGGAGCGGAACGCCCGCCACGCCGGCTCTCGCTCCGTCGCCGGCCCTACCGGGTCGGGTGAGACGAGGCAGACGGTCCCGTACAGGGCGTGGGCGACCACGGTGTCACCCCAGAAGAAGAACTGCTTGTCCGGGCGGAGGGCGAAGTAGTCGAGCGTCCCCGAGCCGTAGCGCTCCACGAGGGCGCGGGCCCGAGCGAGACCCTCGTCGGCGGGGACGATCCCGTGCAGCCGCCGGTGCACGACCGGACGGAAGATGATGGTGAGCAGGAGGACGGCCAGTCCGCAAGACGCGGCGGCGAGGGCGGGATCGAAGAACCGGGCGAGCGCCCTCGGCAGGTACACCTGGTCGATGCCCACCATGCGCCCGACCGTCGCCTGGAGCGCTCCCCACCAGCTGATCGCGAACGACGCCAGGTGCCGCCCGCGGTGCAGGGCCTCCCGCACCGCCATGGTGCGGATGGCGGTGCCGAGCTCGATCCCCATGGTTCCGGCGGCGACGGTGAGCGCCGTGACGGCCAGCCAGCGCAGGACATCCCGGCGGAGGCGGGGATGGTCGGCGGCGGCATGGAAGTCCCCACGGTTCACCCAGAGGTAGGCCACGACGGCGAGAGCGACGAGCCCCTCTTCGTAGTCGACGCCCTTCACCAGGTTGGTCACCACGGTCAGCAGCAGGATCGCCTGGGTCACCACCCAGGCCCTTCGCTGCCCGCGGCGGATCCCCCTGGCCAGGACGAGGAGCGCTACGGCGGCGAGTGCCGTCAGGGCGGCCGCCGCCTCGGGAACGAGGATCGGGACGACGGCGCGAAGGGCGTCGAGGCGGTCGCGGAGGGGCTCGGACAGTGCGGAGACCAGCGAGACGAAGCCGGTGGCGGCGACGAAGAGGGCGGAGAGCCGTCGCACGCGGCGGCGGCGCAGCTGCCCGCTCGGCTCGACCGGCCAGCTCGCACCCAGCGGGAACGCGGCCACGAGTTGCGGGCGGAGGTCCTGGCCGCCGACAGCGTCAGGGCGGCAGGTCGCCAGCCGTTCCCCGAGGCTTGCGCCCGGCAGCGGGGCGCGGGCGACGAGCAGCCGGGCGTGGAGGTCGGAGCCGGCCTCCAACTCCAGCCACGAGACCTGACGATGGGGGAGGAACGCCGGCGGGAGCCCGAGGCCCGGCAGGCGCGGCCGGTGTTCGGTCACGACGTCGGCGACACAGCCCGGGTTGGCGTAGAACCCGGCGTTGAGATCGGTCAGCTCCAGATCGGA
>JAKAQB010000044.1 GCA_021811865.1 Actinomycetes bacterium
CTCCTCACCGTGCCCGCTGCCGGCCGTCGTGAGGTCCGAGGCGCGGTGGCAGACGGCGACGTTGGCGAGCCCCCTCGAGCGTGCGAGCTTCCACGACGCCCTCAGGTACCGGGCGACAGCCACCTCGGAGAGCACGGCCCAGGCCTCGTCGACGACGAAGAGGGTGCGGGCCGAGGCGGCCGCCGTGACCGACTGCAGCCAGGCGGCCGCACAGACCATCAGCGCGGGGAGGGCCTCGGACTGGTACAGCTCCGAGAGGTCGACGACGAGAGCGTGGCTGCGGGCGGCGAGCGGGATCGTCGTCGTGCCGTCGAACATGCCGGCGAGGTCGCCCCTCACGAGGCGGCGCAGCTCGAGGCCGGCCATCCTGCCGTCGGCGGCGAGCATCTCCGCGCCGACGCCGGACGCCCTGGCGGCCTCCGGCCCCGGCGCGAGGAGCGCCGACACGACCTCGGCGAGGGTCGGGCGGGGACCGCAGGCGTCGAGCGCGAGCTCGAGAGCCAGGCGCTCGTTCGGCTCGAGGCGGCGATGCAGCGTCGCCTCGACGAGGGCGCAGCACAGGCCGAGGCGCTGGACGCGCCCGCCCCTCGTGGCGGTCGAGTCCAGCGGCAGGTCGAGCGGGTTGATCCGGGTGCCGCCCGCCGGCGACAGGCGGATGGGCTCGACGCCGAGGGACCGGGCGAGCGCCCCGTACTCCCCCTTCGGGTCGAGCACGGCCACCCGGCGCCCGAAGGCCGCCTGGCGCAGCAGGTAGGTCTTCACGAGCGCGCTCTTGCCCCGCCCGATCTGGCCGAGGACGGTGAGGTTCGGATTCGTGAGCGCCCCGGCGGCGTAGAGCTCGAAGGGGTCGTGGACGAAGGGTCCGCCGGCGAGATCGCGCCCGACGAGCACCTGACGAATCGGGAGCGGCAAGGAGGCGGCAAAGGGGTAGGCGGCACCGAGCTGCGCCGTCGTGGCCTCGTGCTCGGGCAGGCGGAGCGGCCCGCTCACCCGCACCCCCGGCCCGAGGGCAGCGTGCAGCACCATGCCTGCTCCTGGGCCCCGAAGAGGCGACGCAGCTCGAGCTGGGCGAGAGCGGCGGCCTGCTCGACCTCGAGGCAGTCGCGCTCGAGCGCCTCCTCGTCGTCAGCCGTCACAGCCACGTAGCCGGAGAAGAGGTAGGCCGTATGCCCCTCGGCCAGCTCGGCCTCCCGCTGCAGCCTCACATCCTGCTCAGCCCGGGCCCGGGCCGTCAGGGCGAAGCCGTGGCGGCGGCGCAGGTCGGCGTCGGCGGCCCCCGCAGTCCGCTCGCGCTCGGCTCGGCGCACGGCGCTCCCCGGTGGGAGCGGCGCCATCGTGAGCGCGACGGTGCGACGCTGATGCGCGCCGACCAGCAGGGGCAGCAGGACCCCGGGGCCGACCTCGCCCCGGGGCCACTCGGCGACCCAGTAGGTCGCCTGCCAGCTCTCGTCGGTGCGCAGCGCTCGCCACCTCGCCTCGACGCCGACCGGCCAGGGCGCCCGGCCCTGAGCCGAGTCCCCGGCGTAGGAGCGCCGGACGGCCGATGCCATCTCGCCCGGGCAGAGCGGGCTCCCCGCCACGAGGCCGGCGGAGGCGAGCCGGTCGCCGAGCGAGGAGAGCAGCAGGCGCAACCGCTCGCCGGCCGTCGACTCCGGCGAGGGGCGGCGGCGAGGCTCCCGGGATCGCCGGGGCAGCTTGACGGTGACGACGAGGAGGACATCTCGCTCCCAGAGCTCGGGCATCACCTCGTCGCAGAGCGCTCGGTAGGAACCGGCCGCCCCGCCCGTGCCGGGCGGCGGCACGAGGTCACGCTCACGGGCGGGACGGGTACTTGCGATCCACTGCAGGCGGTGCAGCGCGTGCCCGTCGGCTGCCATGGCCGAGAGCACCCCGGCCCATGCGGCCACGGCGGTCGCCCTGCCGGCGTCATCCAAAAGGGCGTACCCCTGGCTCCCGACAGGGATGGCGGCCGACCAGGTGCCACAGCGTCGGTCCTCGAGGACTCCGAGGTCGGAGAGGTCCGGGGGCGTGACAAGGCGCAGCTGGGCGAGCGCACCGGAGCGCCGGCGTCGGGCAGCAGGCGGAAGCCATGGCAGATCGCGGCCGTCGGCGAACGCCGCCGCCGCGTGCCCGGCGACGGTCGGCACCCACGACTCGACCGGCCGCCCACCGAGCGGAACGGTGGCGACCGCGATGCCGATCGAGGCCGCCCCGAGGGCGAGCGTCACCCCGGCGAGGCCCCCCACCGACCGCAGCAGGCCGACGGCGACAAGGGCGCCGGCAGCGACGGCGGCGACCTGCCCGCCACGCCAGCCTGCGATGAGCCCGCGGGTGGAACGCGGCCCGAAGCGGAACCTCGGGGAGTCGTCACTCACGCCGGGCCGTCCCCGGCCGGGTCCGGACCGCCGCGGCCGCGGGAGCCGGGTGGCCCCGCCGGCGCCGGCGGCGGTGCCGGAGTCGGCGGCCGCGGCGGCCGCAGCCCGGTTCCGACCGGGCCCGTGCCCGATCTCCCGTCGCCTCCCGCGCCGTCGGACGACGACCCGGCCCGCCCGCCCGAGGCGCCGATCCAGCCGTGGGCGGAGGCGGCGACACCGGCGGCCGAGCCGAGGGCGCGCCGTCCGAGCCCGTCCAGATGGGCGACGGCACCGGCCTCGACCATCGGCAGCATGCGGCCGAGGGCGAGCGGCGACACGGCGGCGAGGCCGAGCAGGCTCGTCCCCTCGACGAGGGCGGAGAGCCCGCCGGCGCCGGAGGAGAGCGTGCCGGCCGCGAGGGCCAGGACGGCGACGATCACGAGCTTTGAGAGGACGAGGGCCGCCAAGGTCTCGGCGAGCCGGCGGCCCCAGTGGGCCGTGGCGGGGAAGGCCGAGCCGGCGAGGGCGAGCGGCAGAAAGAGCGTCGCCACGGCCACGGCGGCCGCTCTCGTGGCCAGTTCGATCCAGACGACGAAGGCGAAGAAGCCGGAGACGACGAGGCACAGGACGTTGACCGCCTGCGTGCCGAGCGAGGCGAGGCCGAGGTAGGCGGTCATGTGGAGGTACAGCCCGTGGAGAGGGCGCCCGGCCACCTCCAGGAGCGCCGTGCAGGCCTGGTCGGTGACGGCGAGGCCGAGCGAGACGAGCTCGACGGCGACGCCGGTGAACACGAGGGCGAGCGGGACCCGGACGAAGGCCGTCCGGACGAGGCCGCCCGCATCCTGGCGGACGATGGCCGACAGGGCGGCGAGGCAGACGAGCGGGAGCATCACCGTCGCCGCCAGGATGCTCATGAGCTCGAGCTCCGACCGCCAATTCGGGCCGGTCAGCACCGGTTGGGTGGTGGCGCTCACCGCCCTCCACAGCTCCCCGAGGGTGCTCAGGTCGGTCCGGGCGGCGAGGTGGACCGCCTCGTCGAACCACAGCCCGACGGCGCTGGCGGCCGCCTTCTCGAGAAGGTGGGCGAGCCCGGCGCCGATCGGCAGTCCGAGGAGGTGGCCGGCGACCCGGCGGTCGTAGGCGGGCATCTAGTGGATCGACTGGCCGGCGCCGAAGAGGAAGTTGATCACCTCGGGGGCCGCCCCGATGACAAGGGCCGCGAGGGCCGAGACGAGGACGGCCCGGCGGCCCGAGGAGGAGTACTGGTAGTTGTTGGTGTGGCTGCCGAGCGCCCATGCGGCGGCGCCGAGGACGAGCCCCACGAGGGACCCGATGAGCGCCCACCAGGCGAGCCCGCTCGCCAGGCGCTCGAGAGTCGAGTGACCCGGCAGGGCCGAGGGCGAGGGGTTGAGCGAGACGATGCCGGCCAGCACGCGACCGGTTCGGGTGAGCGGGAGGAGCGGTCCGACCACGTCGACCTCCTGGGGCTCGCCGCACGGAGGCGGCAGGCGGTTCGAACGGGTCGGCGAGCGACCGAGACGGTGCCTTCGGCACACTAGGTCATCTCTCGGTGGATTCCAAGTGATCTCAACCGCTAGCAGAAGTGCGCGGGACTCCGCCGGCATGCGAGGCTGTGCACGTGGGCACCGTCCTGCACGTCACCGTGCTTGACGTCGTCGTCGCCGGGGCAGCCGTGCTGGTGGTGTTGCTGCTCCTCATCTGGCTCGCGCCCCGTCGGGGGCAGCGGGCGACCGCCCAGCGGCTGGCGGCACTGGCGGCGCGGCTCGGATCGGAGCCGGACGGGCGCGAGCCGAAGCGGACCGAGGAAGCCCTGAGCCAGCTCGAACGGGCGGCCGACGCCGCTGCCGAGGCCGTCGCCGAGTCGACCTCCGAGGCCATCCGGGTCCGGCGGGCGCTCGACGCCCTGCGGCTGGCGGTCGTCATCGTCGACGAGCGCGGCCGGACCGTCTTCTCCAACCAGCGTGCGACGGCGCTCATGGGCGGCCGGCACGGCGACGCCATCGCCGCACAGGCCGTCGAGGAGCTGCTCGAGTCGACCCCGCTCGGGGGCTCGGAGGAGAGGACGCTCGAGCTCTACGGCCCTCCGCGCCGGACCCTCGTCGTGAGGACCGAGAGCATCGACAACGCCTCGCGCTCGCTCGGCACCGTGGCGGTGATCGAGGACGTCTCCGAGCACCGCAGGCTGGAGGAGGTGCGAAGGGACTTCGTGGCGAACGTCTCACATGAGCTGAAGACGCCGATGGGCGCCGTCGGCCTCCTCGCCGAGACCCTTCTCGGCGAGACCGAGCCCGAGGTGGCCAAGCGCCTCGCTCAGCGGATCCATCTCGAGGCCTTCCGCATCAGCCGCGTGATCGACGATCTCATCGACCTGTCGAGGATCGAGAACGAGTCCTCTCCGCCCCGTGAGCCGGTGCCGCTCAACCTCGTGATGGCCGAGGCGAGCGAGCGAGTGCGGGCGGCCGCCGACCAGCAGTCGGTCGAGCTCGTCGTCGACGAGCCCTCTGCCGACCTCACCGTCCTCGGCGATCGGCGCCAGTTGACCTCCGCCATCTACAACCTGCTCGAGAACGCCGTGAAGTTCTCCCGCGAGGGCTCCAAGGTGCGCCTCGCCGGTGGCCGCGAGGGCGACGACGCCGTCGTGCGGGTGTCCGACAGCGGCATCGGCATCCCGGCCCGGGACCTCGAGCGGATCTTCGAGCGCTTCTACCGCGTCGACCCCGGTCGCGGCCGGGCGACGGGCGGCACCGGGCTCGGTCTCGCTATCGTCCGCCATGTGGCCGCCAACCACCACGGCAGCGTCCAGGTCGAGTCGAGGGAGGGTGAGGGGTCGACCTTCACCGTGCGCCTTCCGCTGAAGCCGGCGAACGGCGCATGACGAACCCAAGCCCTGCTCCGGCGCCGACCAAGGTGCTCATCGTCGAGGACGCCGAGTCCTTCGTCGAGGCCCTCGAGGTCTCCCTCGAGCGGGAGGGCTTCGCCACCACCGTCGCCCGCGACGGCGTGGAGGCCCTCGAGCGGTTCGAGGCCGACGAGCCGGACCTGATCCTGCTCGACGTCATGCTCCCGCGGATGTCGGGCATCGACGTCTGCCGGGCGATCCGGGCGCGCTCGGCCGTGCCGATCATCATGGTGACCGCCAAGGCGACCGAGCTCGACACGGTGGTCGGCCTCGAGGTGGGGGCAGACGACTACGTGGCCAAGCCCTACCGGCTGCGGGAGCTCGTCTCGCGCATGCGGGCCGTGCTGCGCCGGCGGGCCGCCCAGCCGGTCACCGGCTCGTCGCCGGTCGTCCCGATCGGAGCAGCCGGCCCGAACGCGACCGGCCGCAGCGAGGCCGAGCCGCCGGCTCAGCACCTCAGCCTCGAGGAGCTCCGGGAGCTCGCCGGGAGCGACGAGGTGCTCTCGGTCGGGGAGGTGACCCTCGACGTCGGCAGCCACCAGTGCATCGTGCGGGGCAGCGAGGTGCGCCTCCCGCTCAAGGAGTTCGAGCTCCTCGAGATCCTCCTCGCCAACGCCGGACGGGTGGTCACCCGTGACACCCTGATCGACCGCGTGTGGGGCTTGGACTACGTCGGCGACACGAAGACGCTCGACGTCCACATCAAGCGGCTCCGCTCCCGCATCGAGCAGGACCCGGCCTCGCCGACGCTGATCACCACGATCCGCGGCGTCGGCTATCGCTTCGAGAGGCCGAGGCACTGAGGAGAGGTACGCAGCACAGCCCCATGCCCGCCATCGAGGTCCAGGATCTCCGTGTGGCCTTCGGCGACCGCGTGGCGGTCGACGGGGTCAGCTTCGACGTGCAGCCGGGCGAGGTGGTGGCGCTCCTCGGCCCGAACGGCGCCGGCAAGACGACGACCGTGGAGACCCTCGAGGGCTACCGGTCGCCGACGAGCGGCTCGGTCAGGGTCCTCGGGCTCGACCCGGTACGAGGCCACGGCCGGCTCGTGAAGGACCTGGGCGTCGTCCTCCAGCGTGGGGGCGTCTACCCCGTGATGAGCCCGGCCCGTGTGCTCCGGCTCTTCGCCTCCTACTACGAGCGCCCCCGCTCCCCCGACGAGCTGCTCGGCCTGCTCGCCCTGGAGGATGTCGCCTCGACGCCCTTCAAGCGGCTCTCGGGCGGGGAGCAGCAGCGCCTGGCGCTGGCGCTGGCGCTGGTCGGCCGGCCGCGGGTCTGCTTCCTCGACGAGCCGACCGCCGGGGTCGACCCGGCGGGGCGGATCGCGGTGCGGGACGTGATCGACGCCTGCCGCCACGATGGGGTGGCGATCCTGCTCACGAGCCACGAGCTCGACGAGGTGGAGCGGCTCGCCGAGCGGGTCGTCATCATCGACCACGGCAAGGTGCTCGCCGCAGGGCCGCCCGACGAGGTCGGAGGCGGTGAGGAGGAGATCCGCTTTCGCGTCGACGGGCCCCTCGACACCGCCGCGCTGGGCGCGGCGCTCAACGCCGCGGTGGCCGAGGAGGCTCCGTCCTCCTACCGGGTCGGCGCCCCCCCGAGCCCGGGGCTCGTCGCAGAGCTGACCGCCTGGCTCGCCACCCACGACCTCGTCCTCGCCGACCTGCGCATCGGGAGGGAGCGGCTCGAGGACGTCTTCCTCCGACTCGTCAAGACGGAGGCCGACTCGTGACGATGCTGCGGGCCCAGGTGGCGGCCGAGGTCCGGATGACCCTCGAGCGGGGCGAGACGCTGCTCGTCACGATCGGCATCCCGGCGTTCCTGCTCGTGTTCTTCTCGCTCGTCAAGGTTCTTCCGACCGGGACGAGCCACCCGGTCGACTTCCTCGCTCCGGGAGTACTCGGCCTGGCGGTGATGTCGACGGCGCTCGTGTCCCTCGGCATCGCCACCGGCTTCGAGCGGAGCTTCGGGGTGCTGAAGCGCCTCGGCGCCACGCCGCTCGGGCGTCCCCGCCTCCTGGCAGCGAAGATCGTGGCCGTCCTGGCGGTCGAGATCGTGCAGGTCCTCGTCCTCGCCGCCATCGCCGTCGGCCTCGGGTGGCGACCGCATCCCGCTGCCGGGCTCGCCGTCGTCGCCGAGCTGCTCGCGACCATCGCCTTCGCCGGCCTCGGCCTCGCCATGGCAGGCTCGCTGCGCGCCGAGATCAACCTCGCCCTGGCGAACGCCCTCTACATCGTGTTGCTGCTCATCGGCGGCATCGTCTTCCCGCTCGCCAAGCTCGGGGCCTTCGCCGCCTTCGCACGGGTGCTCCCGGCGGCCGCACTGTCCGATGCCCTCCACCCGACGCTCGGCCAGGGTGCCGCCCCGGGCGCCGAGGCGTGGATCGTGCTCGCGATCTGGGCGGTCGTGACACCGCTCGTCGCCGCGCTGACCTTCCGCTGGGAGTGAGCCGGCCGCTCGCGCTCACGTAAGGGACAGCTGACCAGGCCTCGCACCGCTGATGGCCACCTCCACCTGGTCACAGATGACCCGGATGAGGGAAGTGGCCGGCCAGAGAGCCTCGGGCCGTTCGCGGCACATGAGTGGGAGCCGAGCCAGTCAACCCGTGGGACCGTGGCCAATGACCCCCGCCTGGCGAACAAGTCATCGAGGAGGAGGTTGGCTTGCGACGGCGGATCGTCTGCACCGATCTCAGCATCGCCTCGGAGCACACCATGCGGGTGCTCTCTGGTGCTCGCCGAGCGGCGAGCGGTCCCGACAGAGAGCCTGGAGGCGACCTGTGAGGTGGCGCTGCGGGGCGCGCCGGAGGGAACCGTCCTCGAGGTGGTGATCGAGCCGACCGGTCCGGCACGGCTCCCGATCGCCGTGTCCTTTCCCGCTCGGGGTCACCGCGTCTCTCGGGTCTCCTCCGAGAAGGCGTCCGACCTTCGCAGGTTCTCCTCCCGCCAGGCGAAGTCCAACGGGAGCGACGCCGACACCCTCGCCCATCTGGTGCTCATGGCACCCGACAGCCTGCGCCCTCCGAGCTGCCGAGCGCCGATCGTGCCGCGCTCGACCGGCGGGTAGGTGCCACGGACCGGCTCACCGGCGAGGCGGCGCTCCCCAAGGTCCGCATCAAAGACCTCGTCCGCCAGCTGCTGCCGACGGGCCCGCTCGGCCGGCGAGGCTCTGCCACACCCCGATGGCGGAGCGCGGCGAGTCCCACCTCGGTGCCACCGGCGTCGTCGCCGCCGAGCTCGCGGAACGTGCCCTTGTCCTCATGCCCCGCGCCACGCCCTACGAGCTAGGTGATCTCGGGGGGCGGCCCATTGCCCCGCCGACCGCTGAGGCGCTCATCGCCGAGCAGCTCAGCGTGTCGGAGGACATCCGCGCTCGCCGTCGCAGCGCGAAGGCGGGGAAGGTTCCTCAAAGGAGTGCTCGACGCACCGACGCGGCGACCTTCCCCGGCCCTCACTCCAGCGGACGAGCAGACACCGTCAGGGCGAGCGCTCGAGACCGCGTCGTCCAGAGGGAGTCAGCGGTAGTGGATGAGGACGTCGATCGCCATGGCCGCGAAGAGCGCCGTCACATAGGTGATCGAGTAGCCGAAGAGCCGCATGGCGGCCTTCGGGTCGCCCTTGGCGGCCTTCAGGCGGAAGGCGTCCACCAGATAGAGCGCGCCCGCCACCGCCGCCACGGCCCAGTAGAGCCAGCTCATGGAGGCGACAACGCCGAAGATCCCAGACGTCACCACGAGGGCGATCGAGTACCCGATGATCTGCCGGGCCACCTTGTCGAACGACTCGACGACCGGCAGCATGGGCACGTTCGCCCGCTCGTAGTCGTCCCGGTACTTGACGGCGAGCGCCCAGAAGTGCGACGGCGTCCAGATCACGATGAGGGCGAACAGGACGAGCGGCGCCCAGGTGAGATGGCCTGTCACGGCCGTCCAGCCGACGAGGACGGGGACGGCGCCGGCCGCGCCCCCGATGACGATGTTCTGGCGGGAGCGTCGCTTCAGCCCGAGCGAGTAGACGAAGACGTAGAAGAGCGCCGCACCGAGTGCGAGCAGGGCCGAGAGCGCGTTCACGAAGACGGCGAACAGGGCGAAGGCGACCACCTCGAGCACAACCGCGAAGACCAACGCCTCGGCAGGTTGAACGGCGCCGGTGACGAGCGGCCGCTTGGCCGTGCGCTTCATCACGGCGTCGATGTCCCGGTCGATGAACATGTTGGTTGCGTTGGCGCCGCCGGCCGAGAGCGCCCCGCCGACGAGGGTGACGAGCATGACCCAGCCCGACGGCACGCCCCTTCGGGCGACGAACATCGTGGGGATCGTGGTCACGAGCAGGAGCTCGATGATCCGCGGCTTGGTGAGGGCGACGAAGCCACGGATACGACCGACCCGTACGCGCCTCGGCGCGACGGTGTCGAGAACAGCAGGGACAGGGGTGAGTTGTGCCACTGCGGGCCCAGTGTACGGCTCCGGTCAGTGTCCTGGGCGTGGAAATCTGGCTCGGCGCGCAGGCCTCCCCGCGTTCGCCAGACGGCGCGCCCCGCCCTACCATCGCGGGAGGTGCTGCACCCCCGTCGCTTCTCCGTCTCGCCGAACGTGGTCCGGGCGGTCGGCCTCACGACCGTCGTCTCCTACGCGCTTCTCGTCCTCACCGGCGGGGCCGTCCGCCTGACGGGCTCCGGCCTCGGCTGCCCGGACTGGCCCTCGTGCTATCAGCACCGTTTCGTGGCGGCGGTGTCGTTCCACCCGATGATCGAGGACCTGAACCGCTTCTTCACGGTGACGGTGAGCATCGTCTCGGTCGCAGCCCTCCTCGTCGCCCTGTTCCGGTCGCCTCGGCGCCAGGACATCACCTGGCCGGCCGCCGGGCTCGTCGTCGGACTCGTCGCCCAGATCATCCTCGGCGGCCTCGTCGTGCTGTTCAAGCTGAACCCCTACCTCGTGGCGGTGCACTTCCTCCTCACGATCGTCGTGCTGGCCGATGCCATCGCCATGTACCACCGGGCGGGGATTCCCGACGAGGCGGCGATGCGACCGGTGACCGCGGTCGTCGGGCGGGAGCTGCGCCTGCTCGTCGGCGTGCTGATCGTCGTCCTGTCCACGGTCACCATGGCTGGCACGGTGGTCACCGGGTCCGGGCCTCATGCCGGGAGCCCCGGGACCTCGCGCATACCGATCGAATTCCGGGCGGCGGCCGAGTTCCACAGCTCGATCGCCTGGATGCTGCTCGGGCTCGTTGCCGCCAGCGTCCTCGCCTTCAAGTACGCGAACGCCCCCGACCGCGTCCAGCGAAGGGTGCGCACCCTCTTCGAGCTCGTCGTCGTCCAGGGAGCGCTCGGCTACACCCAGTACTTCCTCCACGACGCCGCCGTCGTCGTCGAGATCCACCTCGCCGGCGTGACGATGCTCTGGATCGTCCTCATCGGGCTCTACCTGAGCCTGCACGAGCACTCAGCACCGACCTCGGCGGAGGCGGCCGCCGAGGCGAGCTCGGCGGTCGTGGCCGCGGGCGACCTGTCCGTGGTGCCGGTCGCCCCGGGCAGACCCGCCCCAGTCGGCTGACATGATGGACGCACGCGCCTCGACCGCCCCCGTGGAGGTGGAGCGGCCCGACATCGACGAATCGGTGCGTCTCGAGCATCCCTGGCTCGTCATCGTCTGGAACGACCCGATCAACCTCATGAACTACGTCACCTATGTCTTCCAGAAGCTCTTCGGCTACTCGCGGGAGAAGGCCCACCGACTCATGATGGACGTGCACACCAAGGGCCGAGCCGTCGTCTCCTCCGGCCCGCAGGAGCGAGCCGAGCTGGATGTGGCCCGACTCCACCAGCACGGGCTCTGGGCCACGATGGAACAGAGCGGCTGAGATGTTCCGGCGCCGCATCCGCCCCGCCCGCAACCGGCAGGGCTGCGAGCTGCACCTGCCGCCCGAGGAGCGGCAGCTGCTCGCCTCGCTCCCGAGCCAGCTGCAGGGCGTCCTCGACGCCACCGAGTCGAGCCGCGACGTCCCCGACAGCCTGAAACGGCTGTTCCCGCCCGCCTACGTCCGCGACGACAAGTCGCAGGCCTCCTTCCGGGAGGCGACCCGCAGCGAGCTCACAGCCTCGCACCGGGCGGCCCTCGCCGTGCTCGCCGGGACGGCGGACTCAGGCCGGCTCGACGAGGAGCAGATGGCCGCGTGGATGACGGCGCTGAACGACCTGCGCCTCGTCCTCGGTACCGTCCTCCAGGTCACCGACGAGGCAGTCGCCGCCGACCAGGGCCCGCAGAGCTCCGAGCTGGTGATCTACCACTACCTGACGATGCTGCAATCGGAGTTGATCGACGTGATGGAGCGGTGGCTCCCCGAGCCGGTCCCCGGCGCCGACGACCTCGTCCCCGACGACCCCTGGGGCGAGCCTCTCGGAGGCCTGCGCTGGGACGGAACACCACTGCCGAGCTGGCCACCCCGCCCCGACCTGTGACCAGCCAGGCGACCGGATCCGGCGGGCAGCTCCCCCGGATCCTCACGATCATGGGTTCGGGCGAGACGGCGCCGACGATGGTGAAGGTCCACCGTCAGGTCCTCGAACGGCTCGGACCTCCTCCGGTGGCGGCGGTCCTGTTGGACACGCCCTTCGGCTTCCAGGAGAACGCCACCGAGCTCGCCCAACGGGTCGTCCACTATTTCGCCGAGAGCCTCCGGGCTCCCATCGAGGTGGCGGGCGTCACTCCCGCTCGCCTCGAAGGCGGGGCCGGGCCGATCGAGGGCGACCTCTTCGCCAGCGAGCGCCTCGTCGAGAAGATCCGCGACGCCCGCTACGTCTTCGCCGGCCCGGGCTCTCCGAGCTATGCGCTGCGCAAGTGGAAGGGCACGGTCGTCCCCTCGCTCCTGCGTGAGACGCTCGAGCACGGCGGCGCAGTCACGTTCTCGTCTGCCGCCGCCCTCACGCTCGGGGTGCGCACGGTCCCGGTCTACGAGGTCTACAAGGTGGGAGCGGACCCGTTCTGGCTCGAGGGACTCGACGTCCTCGGCGCCACCGGCCTCGTGGCCGCCGTCATCCCGCACTACAACAATGCCGAGGGCGGGACCCACGACACGCGCTTTTGCTACCTCGGCGAGCGTCGCCTCTCGCTGCTCGAGGAGGAGCTGCCCGAGGAAGCATTCGTGCTCGGGGTCGACGAGCACACGGCGCTCGTCCTCGACCTCGACGAGCGGGCCGGCACCGTGGCAGGCAACGGCCTCGTGACCGTCCGTGCGGCGGGCCGCTCTCGCACCTGGGCGAGCGGCGAGTCGGTCAGCTTCGACGAGCTGGCCTCGGCGGCCGATTCGCTCCGCCGCGGCGCGACGTCGGCATACGCCGCCCCGCCGCCAGCGGCGGACGCGGCGGTGCTCGACGAGGTCGACGGCGAACCCGACAGCTCCCTGTCCGGTGCGGCCGGCTACGAGGGATCCCCGCTGCTCACGGTCGTGCGCGACAAGGAGGCCGACTTCGCCACGGCGCTCGAGACGAGAGACATGCCGGGTGCCGTCCATGCCGTCCTCGAGCTCGAAGGCGACCTCACCGCCTGGTCGCACGACATCCCGGCCGGCGACGCCCTCGACCGGGCCCATGCGAGCCTGCGGTCGCTCATCCTCGCTCTCGGCCGAGCAGGCGAGCAGGGGATGCGGGACCCGCGGGAAGTCGTCGGCCCCTTCGTGGAGGCGTTGCTCGAGCTTCGCCGCCGGGCACGGGCCGATCGTCGATTCGACGAGGCCGACGCCGTCCGCGACCGCCTCGTCGAGCTCGGCGTCGAGGTGCGGGACTCGCCCGAGGGCACCGAGTGGCTGCTCACAGGAGAGGGGACCTGAGGTCGTACGCCGGGCGGCAGCGGGCATCTTCCGGCAGGATCCCGCTGGTAGCCTCGGTCCCTCCGGCCCCCATCGTCTAGAGGCCCAGGACGCCGCCCTTTCAAGGCGGTAACACGGGTTCGAATCCCGTTGGGGGTGCTCGGGAGGTCTTCACGTTTCAAAGACCTCGAGTTCACGTTTCCGGTGGTCTCATCCTCGCGCCCGGGTGTGACGCCTGCTCCCGTTGAGTGTCGCCGCGTGTGTCCCTTCTGAGGCGTCGTCCTCGTCTGAGGAGATGAGCTCTCCCGCGTCGGAGCTACGACGCGGTTCCGGCCAGCTCGGCGAGGCTCCGCCGTCGCCGACGGCGCTGTCGGGGAAGTCCCTTCGAAGCTCGCCGGTCCGCCTCGGCGAGCCGGTCCTCGAAGGCGTCGATCAGGTCGAGGTTCCTCACGACGAGCGCACCGACGAGAAGAAGGCTCATCTCGACGCGTCCCATCACCCGGCACCAGCCACGTGCGACGTCGATCGTCGCCCGGTCCTTGATCCTCGAGTTCGAGCGCTCGACGGCGCTTCGCCGGGCATAGGAGCGCCGCCAGGCCGCCGAGGGGTAGTCGTGCTTCTGGCGGGTCTTCATGTTCACCTCGGGCGGGACGGTGGTCGTCTGTCGCACACAGAGCCCGGCGGGTGCTCGGGTGGGGAGAGGACCTCGGGATGGGCATAGGAGAGCGCCATCGAGCTCACCCGCAGCGGGCAGCGGAGCTTCCCGGCGACCGCCGGGCAGACGACGCGGTGGTAGCCGTCGGCGTCGTCGGCACAGATGCGCCCGAACTTGTAGCGCGAGAGCTCGGCCGCCTCCTCGTCGTGGAGCCGGGTCTGTTCTCCCCCAGCCGAACGAGGGAGCGGACCGAGCTCGAACAGCTTCTCGGGGGTCCTTGGGCAGTAGCAGTTCCCGTTCCAGAGGATCGTCCCCTCGTAGGTGCCCTGCATCCCGCGGTCGTGGGGGTGCAGGTCCATCACGAGCGAGGCCCCGGCCGCTCGAAGCGGGAGGGCGAAGTGCGCCGGCACCCGGTGGGCGTAGCCCGAGTCCGCCACGACGTCGCCGAGGGGGCGGGCGGTGTATCGACTGGACCGACGTCGAGAGCTACTCGGCCCGCCGGAGAGGGACCTCGGGTGCCTACGCCGACCCCGAGGCCTCCTGGGGCCACCGGCATTCGACAACGACTCGTGGTCAACCGGGTCGCTCATGCCGCGCCACCTTGCTCGGAGCTCTCTGCTCTGCCTGCAGTCGCCTCGTGCGGCCGCTGGGTCGACCCGAGAGCGGCCGTCGCCACCGGCACGGTGGCTTGTGCCAGGACCCGCCGTGCACCGGCCTCCCGGCGGGGGTGGCCGAAGCAGAAGCAGATCCAGTAGGCGAGCCCCGAGGCCACCTGGAGATCCTCATAGCTCTCGAGCTTCTTCTCGAGGCGCTCCAGGGTCTCGGTCGAGCGGTCGTACTCCAGGCAGAAGATGACCTGGTAGCCGGCCTCCTCCCAGCGACCGAGCCCGTCGGGGTTAGCGATCCGGTCGAACTGGTTGGCGCAGTGGCGCTCTGACCACCACAGCGATAGGTCGCAGTCATCCCTCCGCCGGGACTCGGCCAAGAGGGAGCCGAAGAAGCCGTTAACGCCGACCAGGTGCCGGAGGCGCTGGGACCTCCCGATGGCGAGCGCCTTGTCGGCCCGCCAACGCGACTTGTCGGGATCCTCGCCCCGTTCGGCGGCGATCACCATGGCGCCGAGCTCGTCGAGCACGTAGTGGTACGGGAGGCTGGCGTAGCGGTGGTCGAGCGGCTGGAAGCGGTCCACGAGCCGGAGCTTGTAGAGCGTGGTCAACCGGTGCTGGGCGGTGTTCGTGTTGTCGAAGTACATCTCGGCCAGCTGGTCGGTGGTGAAGACCTGGTGGCGATAGAGCATGGTCAAGATGGAGCGGTCCCGATCGGTCAGCCGGTGCGCTACCGCCATCACGAGCCCGTCGCCGACCCGTGGCCGCAGAGAAGATGCATTCATGAGAACAATCCCAAGGAGTCGGGGTTCGCGACTGGCGGGGGTGTAGTAGCGACACGCTGGCACTTCGGCGCCGAGAGGGTGGTCCGTTCAGGACTGGCGACCGTGCTGGCAGGGGTGCTGGCGACCGTGGTGGCGATCCCGTGGATCCCTCTCACGCCGAGTACCCCGCACGGCGGGCCTGCGCGTTCCGTTCAGCCAGGCTGATGGCCGGCCCCTCGATCAACGGTTGGAGGTTCGCATTCTGGGAGGCTGGGTGTGCGCCGGCGGAGAGAGGTGCCACCGTCCCGCCCCGGCTCGGCCCCCGAGCGGCATGGCGCCGTCTCTCGGGCGACGTGGCGACGTGGCGACGTGGACAGAATGGCCCCGTGCGCATCGCAGTCGAAGACCCCGCCACGCCGGACGTCGCCGGACTGCTCACCGAGCACCTGGCGGACATGCACGCCGTCTCGCCTCCCGGCAGCGTCCACGCCCTCGATGTCGGTGGTCCGCGCGACGAGGCGGTGACGCTGTGGACCGCGCGACTGGGCTCCAGTCTGCTCGGCTGTGCCGCCTTGCGGGAATTGTCCGCCACCGATGGCGAGGTCAAGGCGATGCGCACCTGCGCCGAGGCCAGGCACCGAGGCGTGGCGGCGGCACTCCTCGCCACCGTGGAGGACGAGGCGGTGCGGCGGGGTTACGAGCGGCTCAGCCTCGAGACCGGAAGCCAGGACTTCTTCGCTCCGGCCCGTCGGCTGTACGCCGGCCGGGGCTTCACCGAGTGCGGACCCTTCGGCAGCTACGTGTTAGACCCCCACAGCGTGTTCATGACAAAGGACCTGCGAACCGGACGCCCGGGGCCATAGCCGCCGTCCCTCTGCACGGCGTGCTGGTCATCTGGCCGGCTTCGCCCCGAGGAACGGGCGCTCGGACCCCTTCGGCCGGCATCCGCCGAGGCGGCGGCGTCCCGAAGGCGTACGGGTTATTCCTGCCGGCACCCCTGGGGCGAGGAATAGGGGTGCCGGCAGGAGATCTCTGCCGCTCCCGGTGAGCTCAGCGGGTCACCGGGGGGCGTGCGGGCGCATCTTCGGCCGCCGACGGCCGGCGGGCAGGTGAAGAGGGCGGACGGGCCGGCCGAGGTCGGCCTGAGATGGCGATCGAGCCGCCGCGCCGGCACACCGCCCGCGCGCCAGGCAAGCCGAGGGGCGCGAGAAGGCACCTGCAGGCGGGAGCGAGGGGACCCGGCTCGACCTGATGATCCTCACCTCGCCCGAGGCGGCATGCCCTGCCACCTCGATCAGAGGAGGCGGTGACCGCCGGGACGGCGCTGAGCCTGCTGCCGCCGGTACTCGGGACGTCCCGGCGGAGCCTCCCCGGGCGAGCGGCGAAGGCCGGGAGTCCACACGGCACCTCGGGACGCGCCGGCGACATGGTCGAACGGACCCGAGGCACGACCGGGGACATCCGAGCAGTGACGACCTGCTCTGGGGCAGACGGGCGCGCGACCCGGTCTCGAGCCGGCCGGCAGGCAAGTGCCCCCGTCCCCACGTGGCGGGCGCTGGCGACGGTGGCCGGCGTGTCGCAAAGCGCAGCCCGGTCGGCGGCGGCGCCGCCATCGATGAGAGAGCAGAGAAGCTTGTTCATCGCACAATCCCCAACGAGCTCACTGGCGCGGGAGTCCGACGTGAGCCCCGCCATGTGACACATGGCGCGAGGACGTGCCGGCGTTACAGGGACGACGAAGAATTTCCCGGGCGGAGTCAGATCTTCACCGGCCGAGGCTCACCCACGGCCCCGGCCGAGCGGGCGGGAGCTCCCGCTCGTCCTCGCCCGCCGCGACGCTCTCGACACCCGGTTGCCACCACTGCTCGCGAAGGCGGGCCTCTGCCGGAGTAGCCGGATCCGGCCGTTCGGCCGCTCCGTGCCACCGTCACCTTGCCTGCAAGCGTGAATTGCGCCTCGCACCTCGAGTTTTCCTCGACGAAGCCCTAATACGCGACGACAACCGTGTTGTCAAATGTTACGAGACCTCTAAGGATCGTAAAGGAATCGTCACCATTCAAAGTTGACGGCAGTGGTGCCAAGCGTCAAACATGTCCCATCCGTGGCACCGAGAGCTGCCATACCAAGAGTCCGCTGACGGAGCCTGCGTCCGTCAGCATCGGCAAGCGGTTCGCTTTCGCCAAGCCAGGCATAGTTCGGCTGTGTGGCGATCGACCTGAGCCCTGCCGCGAACTTCGGGAGGCACCACACATATGCGTCAGATCCGTCTTGTACTTGGCCTGCTCCTGTCCTCGGTGGCGCTCTCTCTGCTCGCCTTCGTCGGGCCGCTGAGCACCCCTTCGACGGCTGACGCGGCGACGGCGAACAGCCACTGGATCTCGTGCAACGACTACGGCGTCAGCTCCACTCCGAAGGTCGTCTGGAGCAGGATCAAGGCGACCGCGACGAAGCTGCGCAACATCCCCTCGTCGTTCTGGTGGAACATCACCTACCGGCGCGACATCGCCAAGGTGATCTGCTACGAGAGCTCGTTCAACTGGCACGCCCGCAATGCCGGCCAGTACGGCTGGTACCAGATGTCCAGCTCTCTCATGTCGAGCGAGTACGTGAACTGGCACGAGTACTGGTACGGAACCAAGTACCACCCGGCCGGCTGGTACCAGTGCGTGGCCGGCGAGCGCTACATCCTCCACCGCTACGGCAACCCGGCGCAGGCCTGGCGCCACGAGGAGAGCTACGGCTGGTACTGATTTCTGCGCCCGACCGGGCTGCTGGCGGTGAGCTGCACGGCGTACCGTGTCGAGTCTGATGCCAGCATCGCAGTGGAACTTCGCCGACGTCTGGGAGCATCTCGCCGACCGCTTCGCTGACGAGCCTGCGCTGCTGCACGGCGCCGTCGTGCGCAGCTGGCGCGACTTCAGCGAGCGGAGTGACGGCGTGGCTGCCACGCTGTTGGCCTCCGGCTTGAGGCGCCAGGACAAGGTGGCCCAGTACTGCCGGAACCGTCCCGAGTACCTCGAGTCTCTCTTCGCCTGCTTCAAGTCATCGCTGGTTCCGGTCAACACCAACTTCCGGTATGGAGACGAGGAGCTCGTCTACCTCTGGCAGGACGCTGACGTCGCGGCTGTCGTCTTCGACGCCGAGTTCACCGAGACATGTGAGCGGCTCCGCGGCGAGCTGCCGGGGATCAGGTGCTGGATCCGGGTTCCGAGACCCACAGGAGACGACGGCTGCCCCGCCTGGGCCGTCCCCTACGACGAGGCGGCCGGCTCCTCGCCGGTGCGCGTCCGGGCCGGCTGGGGACGCTCCGGCGAGGACCTGAACCTCCTCTACACCGGTGGCACCACCGGGATGCCGAAGGGCGTCATGTGGCAGCAGCATGACTTCTTCCTCATGCTCGAGAAGCAGTACGGCCGCAGACCGCCGGAGGGGGCCGACGTCGAGGGCTACCTCGGCCGCTACACACGACCGGGTCCCCGGGTCTTGCCCGGCCCGCCGCTCATGCACGGGACGGCCTGCTGGTTCGCCATGGCGGCGCTGTCGGCCGCCGGCTCGGTGGTGACGCTCACGAGCACCCATTTCGACCCGGTCGAATTGCTCGAGACCGTCTCCGGGCGGGCCGTGAAGGGACTGTGCATCGTCGGCGACCCCTTCGCCAAGCCGATCCTCTCCGAGCTCGGCTCGCAGCCGGGCCGCTACGACCTGAGCGGCCTGCGGCTGATCATGTCGTCGGGTGCGATGCTGTCTCGCGAGAGCAAGGACCGTCTGTTGCATCACGCCCCGCACGCCCGGTTGGTGGACGGTCTCGGCAGCTCGGAGTCAGGGTCGATCGGCAGCGCTGCCGTCGAGCAGCCCGGCGAGGCGGCGACGGCACGATTCCGGCTCGGGGACCACGTGAGGGTTGTCGATAGCGACTATCGGGACGTGCCGCCCGGCTCAGGGGTCGCCGGTCGCCTGGCGGTGAGCGGCCACCTCCCCGTCGGCTACTACAAGGACCCGGACAAGACCGCGGCCACCTTCCTCACCATCGGCGGGCGGCGCTTCGTGGTCGCCGGCGACTGGGCGACCGTCGAGCCCGACGGCTCCATCACCTTGCTCGGGCGTGGCTCGGGCTGCATCAACACCGCCGGGGAGAAGGTCTTCCCCGAAGAGGTCGAGGAGGTGCTGAAACGCCATCCGAGCGTCCGGGACGCCTCGGTCGTCGGCGTACCCGACGAGCGCTTCGGCGAGGCGGTCATCGCCCTCGTCGAGCCGGAGGAGGGCGCCCACCTCGACGAGGAGGCCCTGCTGGCCCACGCCAAGGCTCACTTGGCCGGCTACAAGGCACCAAGGAGGGTCCTCGCGATCTCGCAGGTGGCGCGGCATGCCAACGGCAAGATGGACTACCGCCTCATGTCGCAGGTCGCCCGCTCGGAGCTGGAGGACCGCTGAGCTGGGCTCTCGGTGCCTGCAGGTCCTCGAGCCCGAACCGCTCGACAGTACGGTGGGCCGTCCGGTGGGCCCAAGGCGTGGTCGTGACCAGACCGAGCACGAGGATCAACGCCCCGCAGGCGGTGAGGACGAGCCAGGCCGGGTGGCTGGCACCGGCGAACCCCTCTTCGAGCGGGCCGCCGCCGAGCGCGCCGACGGAGATCGCACCGGTGACGACGGCGCCGAGGGACTGACCCACCTGCCGGCTGGTCGAGGCCACCGCGCCAGCGGCACCGGCCCGGCTGGCGGGCATGCCGGAGACCGCGGGTCGTCGCCAGTGGGGTGTTGACCAGTCCGACGCCGACGCCGAAGACGATGTAGGCGAGGGCGAGACGCGAAAATCTGGTCGACGGCTGGAGTCCGCTGTGCAGGAAGGTGCCGAGCGCGATCCCGGCTCCCCCGAGCGCCACGGACGGCCGGGTGCCGACTCTGCCGACGAGCCGGCCGGAGACGGGAGCCCCCAGCACCATCGTCACCGGCACGGGAAGGGTGTCGAGGGCGGCGGCAGGAGCCGACAGGTGGCGGACGTCCTGGAGATAGAGCGTGTTCGAGAAGAGGAACCCTCCGAGTCCGGCGAATGACACGACACCGACCACCGTGGCGCCGGAGAATGGCGCGCTGGCAAAGAAGCGCAGCTCGATGAGCGGCTCGCTCCTCCGCCGCTCGTACGCGACGAGAAGCGCGAGACTCGTGAACGAGAGCAGGAACAGCAAGAGGATGAGTGGGGAAGCCCAGCTGTGACGCGGGCCTTCGATGATGCCGTACGTGAGGCCGGCGAGTGCCACCATGACGACGAGCTGACCGACGGGATCAGGGCGACGGGCACCCGATCCCCGTGACTCGGGCACGAAGCACGCCGTGAGCACGACGGTCGCGAGCCCGACAGGGATGGTCACCCAGAAGATGGAACGCCAGCCGACCGAGTGCACGAGCAGGCCCCTAAGACGGGTCCGAGAGCCATGCTGATGCCGAAGACCGCCCCCCAGATCCCGATCGCCTGCGCCCGTTCCCGCGGATCGTCGAAGGTGCTGCGGATGATCGATATCGCCACGGGGTTGAGCATCGAGCCGCCGACGGCCTGGGTCATGCGGAAGGCGATGAGCCAGCTGAGGCTGGGGGACAGGCTGCAGGCGAGCGAGCCCAAGGTGAACACGATGAGGCCGACCTGGAAGACCCTCCGCCGGCCGAGGCGGTCTGCGATCGACCCGGACAGCATGAGCAGGCTGGCGACGACGAGGGTGTACGCATCGAGCGTCCACTGCAGTCCCGAGACGGTCGCGTGAAACTCTCGCCCGATCGACGGCAGCGCCACGTTCACGATGGTGTTGTCGAGCCCGACGACGAACGGGCTCATGCAGCAGATCGTGAGAATGCCGACCCGGCGCGACGACGACTCCGTCGAACCCAGGTCGCCGGTCATCTCGTGATGCTCGCACTCCTGGTCGGGCTCTCGATCGCCGTGTTCTCCCGCGTCTGGCTGACAGGGGACCCTGCTCGCACGGTCATGTGCCCCTGCGGTGACACCGGTCAGGCGGTGTGGTTCATGGCCTGGGTTCCGTACGCCCTCGGGCACCTGCAGAATCCGCTGTTCACGAACCGCCTCTTTGCCGGCCAGGGCGGAGCCGACCTGCTGGCAAGCACTTCGTATCTGCTCCCGAGCTTTCTGCTCTCGCCGGTGACGGCCCTGTTCGGCGCCACGGCATCCTTCAACGTGGCAGAGACGGCGGCGCCGGTTCTCTCGGGCTGGGCGATGTACCTCGCGAGCGGCCGTCTCAGCTCGCGCTGGGTGCCCCGGGCCGCTGGAGGACTCCTCTACGGCTTCTCTCCGTTCCTCGTGCAGGCGGAGACCCAGGGCCACCTCAACCAGAGCTGGTTGTTCTTCCCCCCGCTGTTGTTCCTGGCTCTCCACGAGATCCTCGTCGGCCGGAGGCGCTCGACGGTCGTGGCGGGCTCACTGCTCGGGGTGCTCGTCGCGGCCGAGTACTTCACAGGGGCGGAGCCTCTGGCGATGACCGTGCTCGGGGCCTCGGCGGGGCTCCTCGTCGCCCTCGTGCTCGCCCCACGGGCGGCCTTCGCCCGGCGGAAACGGATCCTCGTCGCGTTCGGCACCGGTGTCGGCGTGTCGGCGGTGCTCCTCGCATACCCGGTGTGGTTCATGCTGCGCGGTCCCCGCCACGTCGTGGGTCCTCCGTGGCCTGCCATCGGCCTGTACGGCAACTCGCCCTGGACCTCGGTCCGAGCGGGCGACCACACGCACGCAGGGTCCGCCTTCGCCCGGCTGATCGGCTACTTCGGCGCGACGGGCCCCCCTCCCTCCTATCTCGGCATCGGGCTCGTCGTCGTCATCGGGATCTCCCTCCCGCTGTTCGTTCTCCTGAAGCGCAAGGTCGCCTGGTCGATCCTCGTGGCAGGACTCATCTGCTGGGTCTTCTCCTTTGGCGTCTTGCTGCTCCCGTTCTCGTCACACTCCGCCCAGTGGTGGTTGCTCTGGCGGTACCTCGACCGGGTCCCGGTGCTGGCGGACATCACCCCGGGGCGCTTCGCCCTCGTCACGTTGTCGGCCGCCTGCCTCCTGGCGGTGCTCGCGCTCGACTGCTTCGCGACGGTCGTCGCCGGTGGCTTCCGACAGCTGCCACGGTACCGGGCGAACCGCGGTGCGCTCGGGACCCTGGCCGGCGCCCTCACGACCGTCGGCCTCGCTGCGGTCGCATGCGTGCCGGTGGCCGAGCAGTACAGCTTCCCGCTCGTGATGCACCCGGGAGAGATCCCGGCGTGGTTCCGGACGGCGGCCCGGCACCTGGCCCCGGCCACCACGGTGCTCACCTATCCCTATGCCTCCTCGGATGTGCCGGATGCGATGTACTGGCAGGCGGTCGATGGGCTCGGTTTCGCACTCGTCGGCGGGCGGGCGCTCATCCCCGGTGCCGACGGCCGGCGCTCAGAGCACGTCGACCCCCTCGGCGGCACGAATGGGCTCCTCTACAACGACTCCTTCGGCACCGGCCTGCCACGCCCACCGACCCCGGTGCAGGTCAGGGCACTGCGGTCATCCCTGCGGCACTGGCGCGTCGACCTCGTCGTCGTCGTCGCAGACGGTCGGGCGCCGGGCTGGGCAGTCGCCTGGTTCGCCGAAGCCCTCGGCATAGTCCCGACCCTCTCGCACCGGGCGGCCGTCTTCCCGGTGGCGGACGCGGCGGCGATCCCGAGGTTGTTGCCGGCCGCGGTGATCCGCCGCTGCGACTCGGAGCCGGCCTCGCCGGCGGGCCTCGTCGCCACCATGCGCTGCCTGCGCCCCCACTTCCCCCGCCGCCCCTGAGCTCCTGCACATCCGCTGGCGGCCACGACCGCCCGGCACGGGGCTCAGACGCTGTACTCCAGCTCGTAGCGGTGGGTGCCGTCCTCGTCGACGGTGAGGTGGAGCGCCCCGGTCATGCCCTCGAGCTCACCGCGACCCGAACCGGGTACGACCTCGTACTGCAGCACCTGGGAGCCGCCGAACATCGACCCCAGCTGCTGCATCGCGAACGCTCCCGTCTGGCCGGCGAGCCGTCCGCTCACCGTCTCGATGGCGACGTAGCCAGCGGCACCCTGCCCCGGATCACCTGCGGACAGCATGACCCCGGCGCCGACAGCCTCGAGGTCGCCGCGGAAGGTCTTGGTGAAGTCGAATCGGGCGACAGCCCCGGACAGCTCGGGCGCCGACGGCGTCATGTGGATCTCGAAGGTCCCCCGCGCGATCGCCCTCACCGGCGCCACTGTACGCACCGGCCGGGACCGAGTCGCGAGACGCCGCAGCCGGTGGGCCTCAGGTGGCCGGCGGGACGGTCGGATCGAAACAGCGCCGTTGCTCCTGCCATCGTGACCGGGTCATCCGCCAGATGCAGTTGACGCCTTCCTCCCCAGGTGCGAGCGGCTCGGCTGCGGGCGCCTCGGCGGCGAGCTCGTAGCCGAGCCGCCGGGGGACCGCCCGGCTGCGGGCGTTCGCCCGGTCGTGCCAGATCTCGACCGCCGCCGTCTCCGGGCTCGCGAAGGCGAACGTGGTCAGTACGTGAGCGGTCGCCGAGGCGATCCCGCGGCCCACGAAACTCTGATCGAGCCAGTAGCCGATCTCGAGGACGCCGGGCCCTCGCCGCTGGTGCAGGCCCGAGCTGCCGGCGGGTTCCCCTCGTACGAAGATGCCGCAGATCCAGTCGGTCCGGGCCTGGACGGCCTCGTGCCAGCGATCGACGAGGGCGTAGCGGTCCTCGATCCGGGAAGGCTCGGCTGCCACCCACGGCATCCACGGCCGCAGGTGTTCGAGGTTCCGCAGCACCAGGGCCTCGATCACCGGAACGTCGTCGGGCCGCCAGGGGCGCAGCACGAGCTCCCCGGCTCGCAACTCCTCGACCGGTGGCAGCTTGACCGTCGGCGCCGTGGTCATGCCACGAGCAGCAGCAAGGCGGCGGGTACCCCGACCAGGACGAACGCCATCTCTCCCCGCAGGACCGCCTGCCACGAGCTTCGTCCCTCGGTCTTGGTGTGCCAGGCCGTGAGCCCTGCCGCGACGGGCCCGGCGATGCCGAGCACTGCGAAGATCCCGAGCCACAGCGGTCCGGTCGCGTGGTGTGACTTCGCCTGGATGTCGTCCAGGGAGTCGGCGATCGCCGCCACGACCTCGACGTAGGCGGCGACAACCAGGACCGGGAGCAACACGAGGGCGCCGATGAGTCCGCTGCGGGTCGTGCCAAGGGAGGTCTCGAGGTGGGGCCCAGCTGCCATGTCCCCATTGTCGCGTCATCGCGCACGGCCATCTCCGGCCGTCTCCGGTCCCGCCTGCCAGCCACTAGGATCTGAGGGCGCAGTGATCGAGGACCTGCCCGTTCGCTCTCCGAGCTGGTGGGACCCCGAGGTGCTCAGCCCAGCTGGGACCTGTGGTGCAGCTCGGAGTGCACGCCGGCCTGTCAAGCCGGAGGTCGCGGGTTCAAATCCCGTCAGGTCCGCCAGTGTGACGCCCCGGTGGGGAGGATCGCCCGATCCTCGAGCCCACCGGGGCGCGGTACGCTCTCTCGCGACACCACGGTCGGGTAGCTCAGTTGGTAGAGCGCGCGCCTGAAAAGCGCGAGGTCACCGGATCGACGCCGGTTCCGACCACGCAGGAAGGCCCTGGTCACAGGGCCTTTCTTGCTGTTCGGGGGCCGGTCGGGGCGCCCCCGACGGGCTGTCGTGCCCCACCCGTGCCCCACGAGCTGGGTAGGTCTCGGCGGTCGCTTCCCGGACCCGGCGACGCTCTTGATCCACCATCGCCCCCAAGCGCTCGGCGATGCGCCTGTCCCGCTCGGCCGAGGAGTGCTGGTAGACCATCGCTGCCCGGGTGCTCGAGTGGCCGAGCCGGGCCATCAGTTCCTTGGTCGTCGCCCCGGTCTGGGTACTGGTAGTCGGCGATTATCGAACCACGTCGAGTTCTTCATGGATCCCCCAGCGAGAGAACGGAACTCGACATACGTCGTAATCAGTCTCAGTGGCGTCGAGCGAGTTGCGCGGCGTAGGTGCTCCAGTCACCACCAGCCGTGCGAACCCAGCGGACCGCGGTGTTGGGGGTGATGTTGAGAAGTCGGGCGACCATGGCTGCAGGAAGTCGGCCTGCGAGGTGGGTGAGCGCGGCGCGGCGAGCATCGGAGGGTCTCAGGCCGTGGCGCTGGAGGCGCTGACCGAGCTGATAGGCGGTGAGCGGCCGGCCTGGGTCGAGGCCGCAGAACAGCCACGGAGTGGCTGGAGGGGATCCCACGCCGCTGTAGGGCCGGCGTTCGGTGGCGAGGCGAACCGTGAGGGCGTCGAGTGGCGCAGGCAGCTCGATCGGAGTGGCACCCAGCTTCAGGCGCACCACGCCGTCAGGACGCTTCTCGATCTGGTCGGTCCTGAGGGTGACGATGCGTGAGAGGTGCTGGGCGTAGAGGACGACCAGGCAGCCGGCGACCCGGTCGCTGAGCTCGATCGTGTCGTCGTGGAGGAACCGGCGGGCGGCCTCCCATCGGGCGTCGTCGTCGACCGTGGCAGGACTCGGCCCACGCGAGGGGGTAGGGAGCGGGAAGTGCTCGACGTGGTAGTGGTCCACGGCCCAGTCCAAGAAGTCGGCAACCTCGGGCGCGTTCGGGGGACCCTCGGTGATCCAGGCGTCGATGTCGGCCTGGGCGCAGTCGGCCAGCACGCGATCTCGTCGCTCGAGGAAGTCCAGGAAGGCGATGGCGGCGTTGAACGTCTTCCTGGCGTGACCGGTGGGGGTTCTCGCCGCCGGGTCGGCGGCTTTCGCACGGGACCGGGCCCGACGCAGCACGCGCCACGTGGCATAGGAGCGCAGCAGGCGGCGTCGGGCGGCGTCTGTGACGCTGTCGAGCCGCGAGGCGACCCATGCCTCGAGCCGGGCGAGCTCGTCGTCTCTCGGCGCAAGGACGCCGTAGGCGACGAGCAGATGGCGCAGGTAGTCGGCACCGCGCCTGCGCCGGTGGGCATCGAGCCCCTCGTGGCTGAGCGCCAGGGTGCCGGCGACGATCTCGCCCAGCACGGCGGCGGCGGCCGAGGAGCGCAGCCAGTTGTGAGCGCTGTAGGGCTGGGGCGCGGCCACGATCGCCTCGTAGACCGGCCGCAGCGGACCGTCGGGGTCGCCCAAGAGTCGGGCCGCTCTGGTCCGAAGCGCGCAGCGAACGCACTCCCCATCGGCGTAGAGGCGGTCCTCGATCCCGCAGCTGTGGCACGCGGCGAGTGGGTCGACGCCGGCGCAGTCGGCGCACCGGCGGGCATCGGGTCCCGGCGGTGCCATGAGCCGACGGTCCTGGTGACAGTCGCTGCAGCGCCCCCGCCTCGAGAGCGCCGCCCGATAACACGGTTCGCACACCGGCCCCTCGGGCCACTGCGCGCACGGGGGACGCTGGTCGCCGCAGTGGGCGCACCTCCGCGATCGGCGCGGTGAACACGAGACGCAGATTGGACGGCCGGCGGCGGCGAAGTTGCAGGGCTTGTCCCGCCCGCAGACCCCACACGTGGCGATCGGACCCTTGTAGCAGCTGTCGCAGACGTCGCCGTCGGCACCGTGCGCCCGGCGGGCGATGGGCCTGATCCGTCCGCAACGCGAGCACGCCCGGCGCGGCCGTGGTGCACAGCGCGCGCAGAGCGCCTCACCTGTCGGTCCCCGTCCGGCGACCGGCTTGACGACTCGACAGACGCTGCAGGCGGTGGCGAGCTTCAGACGCCGGCACCGCGGGCAGCGCGCGGCGCCGTCCTCGGACGCGGTCAACTTTCGGTGGGTCCTGGCGCACCCGGCGCAGCGGGGCTCGGGAAGTCGTGACCCGCGGTCCCGCAGCTCGGACACGAGCCGTCCGACCGACGGTGGCGCCCCGAGCCCGAGGGCCTCGGGCCCGCCTTCCAGCGCGCTGACGAGCACGTCGAGCGTCCTGGCATTCGTCGCCACAGCAGCGATCGCGCCAACGACCACGTCTGCGGGCACGGTCGGGTCGGCTTGGCTGACGCGGCGGGCGACGAGATCCCGCTTGGCCTCTTGGGCGGCGTTCACCGCGTGCTGCCCGGAGCGACCCGTGCTCGTCGCGGCGTGATCTCACGCAGCACGCCGCGAGCCGGTGCACGCGGCGGCCGCTCCGGGCTGTCGCGCATCGGCTCGATGAGGTCGGCCGGGCTGCAGTCCAAGATGTCGCACAGGGCGGCCAGGGTCGTGAGGCTGAGGCGCTCGGGGACCTTGGCCACGAGGCGGTAGACCTGCTCACGACTGAGCTCGACACCCCGGCTTTCGAGCAGCGGCACCAGCTCGGTCGTCTTCCAGATCCCGCGTTGGCCGAGCCGTTCGCGCAGGTGCCAGCGATAGCCGACGCTGACATGAGACGTGCGCGGGCTCACCGGCGCCCCTCGGCCTCAAAAGCCCGGTCCAGTGAGGCGCGCAGCATCGTGTTGGTGTGATCGGCGCCCACGCTCGTATAGATGGCGGTCGTCGACGCCCACGAGTGCCCCGCTTGGTGCTGGACGAAGACCGGGTCGGTGCCGTCTTCGATGAGGTGCGTGATGTAGCTGTGGCGTAGGCAGTGCACCGAGATCTCGCCGGGGAGGCCGGCCGTCTTTCGCCAGGCGGCGAAGCGTTCGTCGATCCGGCGAGTGGAGATGCGCTCGCCTCGCTCGGTGAGCCACAGCGCCGGGACCTTGGCCGCCTCGCCATGGAGGGGCCGCACCTCTTCGACGTACTGGCTGAGGACGTCTTTGGCCCAGGGGAACACGGTCGCCACGGTCCGGCGCCGGGGTGGGCTGCCCCGTTTGGCCTTGCCGAAGCGCACGTGCACGTTGCCGTAGCCGGCGAGCTCGGGGGCCGCGGGGTTCGGGCCCAAATCTGCCACGTCGAGCATGGCGGCCTCCTTCGACCGCAGCCCCCAGGCGTAGATCACCTTGACCAGCGTGGCGTCTCTGAACGCGGCCAGCCACCCCTTGTGGGCCGAGACGGCCGCGTCGTGCACGGCCGTGTCGGCGGTGTCGAAGAGCGCCTGGAGCTCCGTCCGGGTGAGGGGGCGCCGTCCGGGGCGGCCCTCGTGCTCGTCTGAGTGGACCGCCGTGTTTCCCTCGTGGCAGATCTGGACGGGGATTTCCCCCACCCGCTCCATGCAGGCCTGCGCCCAGCCGTAGCGGGGGTCGCAGAGGTAGTCCATGAACACCGCCAGCGATCCCTCGTAGTTGCGCACCGTCGAGTGCGCCCAGCTGCCCTCGGCCACCCAGGCGTCGAGGTGCTCGGCACACCACTGCCAGGGCCAGGCGTCGGTGAACGCCTGGAATCGCCGGACGACCCCCACCCGACAACGCGTGATCGTGGGCGAGAGCCTCCGGGCAGCATGCTGGCGGCACCAGCCCTCGAGCATCGCCTCGAAGAGCGACTCCTCGGCCCGTAGCGGCACCGCCTCGGAAACGAGCACGAGCGCCGCCGAGCCTGCGGGCTTTGCCACCTCACCACCTCCGTGCTGTCTGTGCACCTTCTGCCACACAGCGGCACCAGATGCATCCATACCCGATGGTGCAGCGTGGCATCTGATGCAGGCAACGATGGTGGATGCCCGTTCAACAGGAGGTTCGCCGCGCGCTCAGCGCACGGCGCTCATCTCGCGATCACCCAACGGCCGCAACGCTCCTGGTCGCTGAGGATTGCGAACCGTGCCGAGTGTTGCACTTAGTGCAACATCGCTGATTTTGAGGTGCGTGATGTAGCTGTGGCGTAGGCAGTGCACCGAGATCTCGCCGGGGAGGCCGGCCGTCTTTCGCCAGGCGGCGAAGCGTTCGTCGATCCGGCGAGTGGAGATGCGCTCGCCTCGCTCGGTGAGCCACAGCGCCGGGACCTTGGCCGCCTCGCCATGGAGGGGCCGCACCTCTTCGACGTACTGGCTGAGGACGTCTTTGGCCCAGGGGAACACGGTCGCCACGGTCCGGCGCCGGGGTGGGCTGCCCCGTTTGGCCTTGCCGAAGCGCACGTGCACGTTGCCGTAGCCGGCGAGCTCGGGGGCCGCGGGGTTCGGGCCCAAATCTGCCACGTCGAGCATGGCGGCCTCCTTCGACCGCAGCCCCCAGGCGTAGATCACCTTGACCAGCGTGGCGTCTCTGAACGCGGCCAGCCACCCCTTGTGGGCCGAGACGGCCGCGTCGTGCACGGCCGTGTCGGCGGTGTCGAAGAGCGCCTGGAGCTCCGTCCGGGTGAGGGGGCGCCGTCCGGGGCGGCCCTCGTGCTCGTCTGAGTGGACCGCCGTGTTTCCCTCGTGGCAGATCTGGACGGGGATTTCCCCCACCCGCTCCATGCAGGCCTGCGCCCAGCCGTAGCGGGGGTCGCAGAGGTAGTCCATGAACACCGCCAGCGATCCCTCGTAGTTGCGCACCGTCGAGTGCGCCCAGCTGCCCTCGGCCACCCAGGCGTCGAGGTGCTCGGCACACCACTGCCAGGGCCAGGCGTCGGTGAACGCCTGGAATCGCCGGACGACCCCCACCCGACAACGCGTGATCGTGGGCGAGAGCCTCCGGGCAGCATGCTGGCGGCACCAGCCCTCGAGCATCGCCTCGAAGAGCGACTCCTCGGCCCGTAGCGGCACCGCCTCGGAAACGAGCACGAGCGCCGCCGAGCCTGCGGGCTTTGCCACCTCACCACCTCCGTGCTGTCTGTGCACCTTCTGCCACACAGCGGCACCAGATGCATCCATACCCGATGGTGCAGCGTGGCATCTGATGCAGGCAACGATGGTGGATGCCCGTTCAGCAGGAGGTTTGCCGCGCGCTCAGCGCACGGCGCTCATCTCGCGATCACCCAACGGCCGCAACGCTCCTGGTTGCTGAGGATTGCGAACCGTGCCGAGTGTTGCACTTAGTGCAACATCGCTGATTTCGAGCTCGGTGCCGTAGGTGTGCCGGAGGCGATGGGGCCGGACCCGGGTCGCCCCGCACCGCTCCCGGTGGGTGCGGAAGATCCGGCGCATCCCCGCCTCGGTGAGGCGAGCCCCACGGGTCGGGCCGCGGAGCACGACGAAGCACCCGGGTGTGGCGCAGCCGGCGGGGCGTTCGTCGCGCAGATACGACGCGAGCTCGGAGAAGAACGCCCGGTCGACTGGCACGATCCGCTCCTTCTCGCCCTTCCCGACGACCCGGAGACGCCGTAGGCCCTGGTCGACGTCTGCAAGCTTGAGGGAGCGGACCTCAGCTGAGCGGAGGCCGCCGAGCAGCATGGCGAGGGCCATCGCCCGGTCGCGATGGGTATTGAGGTCCTCGACGAAGGCGGACACCTCGTCGGGCTCGAGTGCTTCGGGCAGCCGATTCGGCTCCCGCACGAGCCGTCCGCCGCTGCGCGGTCGACCGGAGGCGATGTGACCGAGGAGCCCACGGCGCTTCCCTCGCCAGCCGGTCGAGCGGCGAGCTGCCGGAACGGGGTTATCCGCCCGGGCGCCCGTCAGTACGGCGTAGTCGAACAGGCCGCGGACGGCAGCGATGCGCTGATTCATGGTGGCCGGGGCCGCCCCGGAAGCGAGCCGGATGACCTTCCCGTTCCTCTGGCGCTGGCTGAGCCAGTCGAGGAACTCGAAGAAGTCGGTCGGCTGGACCGACGCGAGGCCGATGTCGTGTTCCTCGCAGAAGCGGAAGAAGCTCAGCAGGTGGAAGGCGTAGGTCCGGATGGTCGTGGCTGCGAACGCCCGCGTCGAGAGATGATCGAGGTAGCGGTTCGCGAGCGAGACGTCGCCTCCCGATCCGCTGAGCCGGTGTCCGCCATCCTCGTGAACGACCTGCATCGCACACCTCCGACATCGGCTCCGTACCAGTGTGATCATCCGGCGTCTGCGTCTCGCGGATGGTCGACCACGAGGCCAGCGAGGGCCGGTAAACGGATAGGCGCTTCTGGTTCTTGAGAAGATGATTGAGCGCCTCGGCGAAGCCGTTGGAGGCACCGCCGGCTCTCGCGTAGTTGACGATCTCGGTCTTCCAGTTCTCGATTGTCTTGCCGAGGGTGACGAACGCCGGGATCCGCGAGCGCCGGCACATCACGATGAACATCCGAGTCGCGAGCTCGAAGTTCACGACGTCGCCTGCCTTGCCGAGCGCCATGGCGGCTCGGAAGGCCTCCTTCAGCTCGTAGGCGAGCCCGAGATCAGAGTCGATGTGGGTGACGTCGACGACGAGCAGGCGTTGTCGCAGCCCCCGGCGCGAGGTGTCCGCCTCGAGCTCGTCACGGGGCCGGGCGAGGGCGAAGCGGGCGTCCTTGAACGGCTTGCCGAGCGCCTTGGAGCGGCGCCGCCAGCGGTTCCAGGCCTCCCGGCGGACCTCGGTGAGGGCGTAACCCACCCGGCGGTGGAGATGGAAGGCGTCAGCCACGATGAGGGCGTTCGGGAAGAGCGCCCTTACGGCCATGCGGTATGGGGCGTGGCAGTCGATCGTGACGACCTCGACGCGGCACCGCTCGGCGTGGGAGTAGAGGTGGGCGAAGAACATGACGGCCGAGGCGTCGCGTCCCGGTGCGAGGTCGATGACGACCGCGCGCTCGGGATCGGAGAACACCGTGGCGTAGACGTGGTTCTTCTTGACCGAGCACTCGTCGATGGCGAGGTGGCGACCGAGGCGGCCGCGGGTGCGGGCGAACACCTCCCGACGCTTCTTGCCGACCGCCAGGCGCAGGTAGTGCTCGGGCACGCCGAGGTCGATCGCCGTCCTTCGCGTCGCACGTCCGCGTTGCAGGTCGGCGAAGAAGCTGAGCGCCCGTTCGGATGCCCCGCCCCGCCCGATCCCCTCGAAGCGCTCGTCGAAGGTGCGCCGCGCGCAGTCCTCGTACTCGCAGACGAAGCGCCGCACGCAGATCGAGAGCGTGATCACGAGGGTGCGCACGACGTCGATGA
>JAKAQB010000125.1 GCA_021811865.1 Actinomycetes bacterium
GTGATGGGCGGCCTCGCTCCCCTCGTCGTGAAGTGCGTCCCAGCCGACGTCGAGCTCGCGCCACTCGCGGATCTCGCCGTCCTCCACGGTGGCGACGGCAACGCGCCCGGCGCGTCCCCACCGGGGTCCACGGCGCCGCTCGGGTCCACGGGCACGCAGACGATCACGCTGTCACCGCCTCGCTCAGGGCACCTGGCACGACAGCGGCACCCCCGCCCACCAGAGACGGGGCGACCACTACGCCGCCTCGGGCCCGGGGACGTCCGGGAGCGACGTCGTGAGGCGGGTCACCGCCGCCGGGCGGGCGGAGACGGCGCTGTGTCCGGCCAGCGTCTCGAGGGCGCACTCGTAGCGCCGGGCACGCTCGTTCGCCTGCTGGACGCGCGCCCGCTCGTCGCCGAGAGCCCGCTCGGTGGCCGCCCGCACCTCCTCGTTGGTCCGCAGGATCCGCCATGTGCCCGCCGGCTCACGCGGGGCCTCCACGCTCGCCTGCCATCGCCCCTGCAGCCACCACCAGGTCCCGGTTCCGATGACCGCCAGGAGCCCGGCCGCGACAGCGCCCAACACGATCTCGTGCAACGACATCTCTCCTCCCCTTCACGGCTCGTCTGCGGCAGGCAGCCGGTGACGGCGCCTCCCGAGCGAGGCCGTCCCCTCGAACCGGCAAGCCTCTGCCAGCGTGCGCGAGCGTGAGCTCTCGGTGTAGGGCCGAAAGTCCCCACGGGCGCCGCCCCGCCCTGGGTGCCGGCAGCTCGGGGAGGTCAGCTCGTCACGAGGACCGCCGGCGGTCTCCGAGCACGTAGAGGACCAGGCCGGCGGCGATCGCCATGTTCTTGTTGAAGTGGTTCCGCTGGTTGGGGCGCAGGGCAGCATCCTCCACCTTCCAGAACTGATGCCCTGCGAGAGTCGTGGGAAGAAGGGAGGCCACGAGACCGCACGCCACCACACGAGGGGCGACGCCGGCAGCGAACAGACCGGCCGCTCCCATCTGGAAGGCGGCGTTGGCCCGCACGATGACGGTGTCCTCGGGGAGCTTGACCGGCAGTCGCTGCCTCATCTCGGCGAGGAAGGGCCCGGCGGTGGTGGCGGGCTTGGCGGGGTTCGTCACGACGTCGTAGCCCGCCCGCAGGAAGACCCAGGCGAGTACGCATCGTGCGAGGGTTCTGAGCGGTCTCACGTCACCTCCTTTCGAGCTTCGGCATCACGACGCGATGCCGGGGTGGGACAGGCGGATGCACCATCGCACGACCGCAGGCCTTCTGGTACTCGAGGGTCTCGTGGTCGCGCTCGGACATGGCGATGAACAGCGTACGGGTGAGCAGGCAACGCGCGGCCACCTCGAAGGGTGCCACGTGCTCCTTCGCCCCGTAGCGCCCGAGTCGCCGTAGTGAGCTACCGGCCGGCCTACGCTCGGACGGGTGGTGGCATCGTCACTCGACGCAGCGGGACCACCCCGCCCGTCGCCGTGGCCGTGAGCGCCGCCGAGGTGCTCGCCGCCGGGGGAGGCCTCGCTCTCGCCGCTCTCCTCGGGGTGAGCGATGCCCCGAACGCCGTGGCGCCGCTCGTCTCCTCCCGCACCCGCGCCTACCTACCGGTCGCCGGATGGTCGGTGCTCTGGCACCTCGTCGGAGGGCTGCTCGCCGGCACGCTCGTCGCACAGACCACCGTCGGCCTCGTCGACGTCCCTGCCGGCTCACTCGCCGCCGTCCTGGCGGCAGGCTGCTGGGCGGCGGTCGTCTTCACGTGGGCGGCGACCCGGCTCGGCCTTCCGGCGAGCGCGAGCGTCAGCCTCGTCGGTGGACTGGCCGGAGCCGCCCTGGCGACCGGCGGGGCCGGTGCCGTCAATTGGGGCGGCGTCGAGGGCGTCCGGATCCACGGCGTGCTCGGCGTGCTGGCCGGCATCGTGATCGCCCCGGTCGCCGCCGGCACGGCCGCCTACTTCCTCGAACAGGTGCTGAGGCCGTTCACGCTCCGGCTGCGCCGGCAGGCGGCGCGGCCGCTCAGAGCGGGTGTCTGGGCGGCCTCGGCCGCCGTCGCGCTGGCCGACGGGACGAACGACGGCCAGAAGGCGATGGGCGTCCTCACCGCCTCGCTCTCGGGCGCAGCCGCTCTCGCTCCGGGCGGGAGCGGCATCCCGTGGACGGTCCGCCTCGGCTGCTCGGTCCTCCTCGCCGCCTGCACCGTCCTCGGCGGGCGCCGCGTCGTGCTCACCGTCGCCCGGCGGCTGTGGCGCTCGAACACACCTGACGACCTGGCGGCCGAGGGATCGGCGGCAGCTCTCATCTTCCTCGCGGGCGGAGCGGGGCTTCCGCTGTCGACCTCCACCGTCGTCACGTCGGCCAAGGTCGGAGCCGGTGCCTCCCGCAGGCCCCGACACCTCAACCGTCGCCAGGTGGCGAGGGTGCTGGCTACATGGCTCGTCACCCTCCCGGCCTCGGCGGGGGGTGGAGCGCTGCTCATCGGCTTCTCGAGGATGCTCGGGTGACCGCCGGGCGCACGCCCCGGCGAGGGCTCGCCAGGATGATCGGCTGGCTCGAGCGCCTCGCCCTGTCCTCGGGTCCTGACGTCGTCGGCCTGCTCGTCGCCCAGGGAGGGCTCAGCACCAAGGCGCTCGACGCCTTCGTCGCCTGGTCGGAGGGCGGGGGACCACCCGCCGCAGAGGCGCTGCGCAGGCTCGAGCACGAGGCCGACGACGCCCGTAGGGAGCTCGTCTCGGCGCTCAAGGCCTCCCTCGCCACCCCGATCAGCCAGGAGGACCTCTTCGTGCTGTCGGAGCGCTGCGACCGGGTCGTGAACCGGGTGAAGAACCTCGCCGGGGAGGCCGAGGTGCTCGACTGGCGCCCAGATGCGACCGCGGCCGAGATGGCCCGGGACCTGAGAGCCGGCGTGGCCTCGGTGGTGACCGGCTTCTCCTCGCTCGCCGGCGCTGGCAGCGAGGCCGGCGAGGCGGCCGACGAGGCGACCCGGGCCGTGCGCCGAGTCGAGCACAGCTACCGGACGGCCATGGCGGGACTGAGCGGATCGAGCGACCTGCGTGCGGTCTTCACCGCCCGCGAGATCTACCGCTCCTACGTGCGGGCGGCCGAGGCGCTCGAGGCTCTGTCCGACCGGCTCTGGTACGCCCTGCTCGCCGAACCCTGAGAAGAACCGGTTCGCCGCGCCCACCAGGCGCGACCGCCGCGGAGCCCGGCCGCCTGATCGTGCCGTGCAGACTCCCATGGTGACGCGATTCGACACCGATCATCTCCGGCGGGGCACCGAGGCACTCTCCGGCTTCGTCACAGGAGCCCGGGTGCTCGGCGCCGCCGGGCTCCTCACGCCCATGCGTCCGGACGTCGCCCTCCGAGCCGCCCTCGCGCTCGCCCGCGAGGGCCTCTCGCCGGCCGCCGCGCTCGCCTACTCCGCCGCCCGCTACCCGGACCGGCTCGCCGTCCTCGACGAGCGCGGCACCCTCACCTTCCCCGAGGCCAGCCTCGAGGCCGACCGCCTCGCCGGCGTCCTCGAGGCTGGCGGGGTGCGTGCGGGCGACCGTGTGGGCCTGTTGTCGGCGAACCACCGCGGCTTCCTCCTCGCCACGGCCGCGCTGTCGAGCCTGCAGGCGGACGTGCTCCTCCTGAACGCCGCCTCCTCGGGCCGGGAGGTCGGCCGGCTGCTCGACAGCGAGCAGATCAGCCATCTCGTCCACGACGGCGCACTGCCGGTACCCGAGCGGGACCGCACCAGCCTCCACCGCCTCGGCGAGGGGCCGTACGCATCGCGACGCGGCGGGCGCAGCCTGCTCGGCGGTCTGCCCGGGCGGGTGCTGAGGCCGAGCCGCTACGTGCTCATGACCTCCGGGACGACCGGCCGCCCGAAGGGAGCCGCCAGGCCCGTACCGCTCAGCCTCGACCCGCTCGTCGCCATGCTCTCGCGCCTTCCGCTCAAGGTGAACGACGTGACGATGATCGCCTCGCCGCTCTTCCACGCCTGGGGTTTCGCCCATCTCGGCCTCGGTCTCGCCCTGTCCTCGAGCTTGGTCCTGCGGCCCCGCTTCGACGCCGAGGCGACGCTCTCGGCGGTCGCCCAGCACCGGGTGAGGGTGCTCGTCGCGGTCCCGGTGATGCTGCAACGGCTGGTGGAGCTGCCCGAGGCGACCCGGCGGCGCTACGACACCTCGTCCCTCGAAGTCGTGGCCTCGAGCGGCTCGGCGCTGCCCGGTGATCTCGCCACACGGGTGATGGACACCTTCGGCGAGGTGCTCTACAACCTGTACGGCTCCACCGAGGCGGCATGGGCGACCGTCGCCGGCCCCTCGGACCTGCGTGCCCATCCCCGCACGGCCGGTCGCCCGCCGAGGGGATCGCGGGTGCTCGTCGTGGGCGACGACGGGAGACCCGTCGGGCCGGCGACCACGGGCCGCATCCTCGTCTCCAACTCCATGGTGAGGCGAGCGGCCGACGCGGACGCGGCCGGGTTCGTCGCGACGGGAGACCTCGGCCACCTCGACGGGAACGGGCTCCTGTTCGTCGACGGCAGGCAGGACGACATGGTGGTCTCGGGGGGCGAGAACGTCTACCCCGACGAGGTGGAGGAGGTCCTCCTGTCCCATCCGGGCGTACTCGAGGCCGCCGTCGCCGGCGTCCCCGACGAGGAGTTCGGCGCCCGGCTGCGAGCCGCCGTCGTCACCGCCCCGGGGCACGAGTTGAGCGAAGATGAGCTGAGGGCCTTCCTGCGGGAGCGGATCGCCCGCTTCAAGGTGCCGCGGGACATCGTCTTTCTCTCCTCTCTCCCGCGCACGGCAACGGGAAAGCCGAGGCGGCGGTCGATCAGGGAGGCCGGCGGACAGGACGCCGTCAGCTAGCCCGGAGCTGGCGCAGCGTGGGCCCAGCAGTCACGCCGTGATCGCCGCCGGCGCCTGATGGCAATGTTCCGTCTTGTTCTCCTCGTGTCGGGTCCGCCAGCCGATGAGCCCGGTCAGCGGACCAGTTGCTGGGGTCAGCGGTGACCGCCCCGGCGATCCGGGGCACGAGTCGCCGAGCTGGTGGCCACTGGCGGGCGTTGCGGCCGCTCAGATGGCAGGGATGCGCCGGTGCGCCGAGCAGGGCGTCGGCGGTCGGCCTCCGTCGATCAGGCGCACGATCCGCCGGCCGGCCGAGTGCACGAGGCGGGCGGGGGCCGTGGAGGATGGCCGAGCGCAGCGCCTCCGGTCGGGCATCGCGCCAGGTGCTGTCGAACAGAGCGGCTGGAGCCACAGCCCGAGCCGCCGCAAGCCGCCGAGCCTCCGGACTCGCCGGGGCAGTTCGACGCCCGGGCAGCCGACGGTGCTGCGGTGGGCAGCCGCCGGACGCCGTCGGCGCGACGGTCGCCTCACTCACCTGTCAGAAGGCGGCAGTGCTGGAGAGAGATCGACTGTCGCGCGGCGGCGTGTCGCAGCGAGTCGTCACGGTGCTGCTCGGACTCCCACACCCCGCTGACAAAGACGGTGACCTCGTCGGCGCAGGCGGCCCCGACGATGAACTGGTGACAACCGAGGCCGCTGAGCTCTCCCCCTCTGTCGTGAGCCGCCCGACGACGGAGTCCGCGGGCCCGGCTTGGTGGTGAACCAGGCGATCAGTCCGTACGCCGTCAGCGGCCACCCGTCGCGCTGTGCCGTCGGCGTCGGGCGGGACGGGGCGGGATGGGGAAGGTCACCGGCGGTCCTTCCGCGGCTTGCCTGGATGGATCGCTTCGCCGCGGGCGAGCATGTCGACGTACTCGGCCAGCTTGCGGTCCCGGGTCGTCGGGCGCTTGACGCTGTTGAGCCGGTAGACGATGGCGAAGCGATTGGCTGCGTCTAGCTGGTCGAACGCCGCGGCTGCGGCGGGACTGGCTGCCAGCGCCTGAACTAGGTCGGGCGGCGTCCGCATGTCGGCCTGCCCGCGGTAGGCCGCCTGCCACCGACCTTGCGCCTTGGCCGCGTCGACAGCTGCGATCCCGGCTGGCTGCATCCGTCCGGCCTCGCCGAGGCGGCCGACGTGCTCGACGTTCCTGGCTGACCAGGGGCTGTTCGGCCGGCGCGGCGTGAAGCGCTGGCGATAGCTGTCGCTGTCACGTCGAGCGATCTGCCCGTCGATCCAGCCGAAGCACAGGGCCTCGTCGAGCGCTTGCGCGTAGGTGAGCGCCGTCGTCTGACCGCCCTTTTTGTGCAGAACCAGCCAGACGCCCGGATGGTCGGCGTGATGACCGTCCAACCAGGCGCGCCACGCCTCAGCATCCTGGACAAGCAGCTCCGCGAGATCCGACACGGCGCGAACACTACGGTGTGGCCCCGGGCCGGGCACTCAGGCAGAACGGTCGACCGTCGGGATCGAGCGGCACCCGCCAGCCCCCGGCTCTGGGCTGAAGCTCGGGTTGGCTTTTCCCGACCGCACACAGCCTCTCTGTGGCCTCGTCGAGGTCGTCGACCTGCAGATCGAGGTGGAAGCTCTTGACGCCGGCCTCGTCAGGCCACTTCGGAGGCCGGAACCCCTCGATCTTGCGAAGCCGATCTTGGTTCCGCCGGCGTCCTCAGGCCCGATCATGCCGCCCGACGGCGCTCCGGCACCGAAGGTCGCCGCCCGGCGCCCCGGAGCAGCTGCTCGACGGTCGAGCGGTACAGGACGCCGGCGGGCAGGCCGGCGTCGGCGACGGCGAACTCGTCCCGGTGGTAGCGGGAGATCACCTCGAGCGCCGCCGGGAAGATCGCCATCGACGGGTCGAGCACCGGGCTCGTCCGGTCGCAGACCGACGCGATGGGCGCATCGGCCGGCCGGCCGATGAGGTCGACCATCGCCACGACCCCGACGACGCTCGACCCTTCGAGGACCGGCAGCGCCCGGTCGGGGAAGGCGGCGATCCAGGCGACGAGCTCTGCCACGGTCACCTCTGCCGGCACCGACGTCGGGTCACGTGCCATGACATCGGCCACCACGAGGCCGTCCACCAGCTGCCGGATCGCCGCGCTCCTGAGTTCGGCACCGACGCCGAGAAGGACGAACAGCCCGATCAGGATGAGCCAGAGGTCGAACAGGAGTCCGACGACGATCATGAGCCCGGCAATCACCTGGGCGACGTGGGCGGCGATCCGCGTGGCGCTCAGCTGGTTCCGCCGTCGGGCGAGCAGCGCCCGCAGGACCCTCCCACCGTCCATGGGCA
>JAKAQB010000045.1 GCA_021811865.1 Actinomycetes bacterium
CGGGGCCGACCGGTCGAGACGGCCCTGCGGCGGGCCCCGACGCCACGTCAAGGTGGTGTCACAGCCCCCTGGCACCATGACGAGAGGTTGAAATGTGAAGAGGCCCCACGTGAAACGTGAAGACCTCCTGGTGGCGGGGGCAGGATTTGAACCTGCGACCTTCGGGTTATGAGCCCGACGAGCTACCAGACTGCTCCACCCCGCGGTGGTTTCACCACTCTATCAGGCCGTCCGGCTCGGGCGACGGGCGGCAGAGGAAGGCGGTCACACCCTCGCATGTAGCGTCGGGGCATGCGAAGGGTGGTACCGGTTCTCCCTCCTTCTGTGCGGGTCGGGCCTTCTGTGCAGGCCGGGCCCCTCGGGCAGGGCGCCGTAAGCGACTCGGCCATGGCTGCTGCCGCCAGGGCAGCGACCACGAGGGTGGTGCGGGCAACCACCGCGGTACGCCGGCAGCTCCAGCCCGGCACCGGCAGATCGCCAGCCCGACGCTGGGCTCGGGCACCGCCGTCAAACTGCGATCGGCTGGCGCTGACGTGCGACACGCCACACCCGACGACATGGGAGGAGCCGAGTCGTTCCTCGACCGACTGCGGGCGCTGCCCGGGGTGCGGGAGTCGCGTCCGGGCGCTTTCGCGGGCGCTGCTGCACCGCCACGCCAACCCGTCGGGCTTGTGCGCGGACGTACGCCTCAGTGGCGGTTCGAGCGCCACAGGGTGGAGACCGGGGAGGAGCAGGCAGCCGTCCTCGCCGCGATCGTTTCCGACGTCATCGCGCCACCGTCGGCTGACTCACCATGGGCGCCGATCCAGCGCCCGCCACCCGCCTCAGACTCAATCCCGGCCGGTCAGGCGCTGAGCCGCCTGGGCAGAGCGGTCCCGACGCTGCACGAGGGCCAGCCGACGCCCGGAAACCAGGAGCTCCGGGGTGCCAAGCAGCAGGTCGGTGTGCAGCTCCGCACTCAACTCGAGCGTGATGCCGGCGGCCTCCATCATCACGTAGCCGCGGGACGACAGGGCTGACGACGTGGGCAGGCCAAACGCGGCCGCGAGATCCTTCACCTGCCACCCCCGGCCGGCAGCGAAGGCGTCGTTGGCCTTGCCGATCACCCACACGATGCCGGCGGCGGTGACCCCGAGCCGGAACGACCGCCGGAACACTGCCGGATCGCCAGCGGCAGCGCGTGCGAGCAGTCGCCGGCAGGCGGTGCGGTACTCCACATCGAGCTCGGCATCGCAGTAGCCGTCGAGGAGCGCGAGCAGGCCGGAGACCGTGTCCTTCGTGTCATCGGGGATGCCGGTCCAGTCGAAGGGCTCGTCGGGCAGCGGAGACGCGCTCAGGCCCGCAAGCACCTCCGCGCCTCCCACCGCCGCCTCCAGCCGGTCCTGCTCGGACACGGCGCCAAGTGGCATGTCCCAGACCTCGTCGGCATCCATGGCACCCATAGCGGCCAGCAGCGCGAGGGGCCCCTGTGGCCGGGGCGTGCGGATGAGCCGTTGGTACTCCGGCTCCCATTCGTCGACGGCGGCCAGCGCCTCCCTCGTCCAGCGCCCCGGGATGCCCCGCTGCTCGTGCGCCCACAGGATGACCGCCCGGAGCACGCCGGGCGCCTGCCGGAGCGAGTCGACGGGCGCCACGATCTTGCGGGGGATCCAGTCGGTGAGCAGGATCCCCACCGACGCGGGGCTCCAGTGGTAAGGGTCCCTGGGGCCGTAGTCGCAGCCGAACCACAGGATCGACTCGAACAACCCCCGACCGTCGTCATCGTCGAGCGCCCGGCCGTGGACGGAAGCGAAGAAGGCCTCGGTCACGGCTGCCTGCGCCTCGTCGTCCCACCCGGTCGTCTCGTAGCCCCGGCCGCCGGCCGGCAGGAGGCGGGCCACCCATTCGACGAGCGGGCGAGCCTGCGGCCAGGTGTCGCTCTCCAGCGGCGGGAACATGATGCCTCCCAGCTCGACGGCCTCCTCGATGCGGGCCGGGCATCGGCGGGGTCGATGCCCTCGATCGTCATGCCGTCGGAGTCCTCGCCGGAGCGCTCCATGATGGCGAGGACCTCCTCGACGGTGCCCGTCACGGCGAAGCCGTCCTTGGCGGCATGGCCGAGGTTGTGGTCGACGTAGAGCATGGCGGAGAGCTCGTGGCCGCCGGCGAGATGGACGCCGACGACGAGGTTCTCCCCGTCACCGAGGATGTGCCGCACCGCCACCGCCCGCCCGGCCTTGGCCTCCCCCAGCCGGGTGAGCCACTCGGGCAGGTGATGGTGACGCCCGGCCAGGGCGCGGGCCGCCCGGCGGCGGCCGACCTCGTCGGGTGCGAGCACGGAGAAGGCGGCGAGCAACGCCGTCGTCTCCGGGAGGTCCACGTCCGCGAACGTCCCGATCAGCATCTCGGAGGAGAGGCCCGGAGCGCCGGGCCGCCTCCGGCGGTGGTCGACCACGGCGGCGAGGCCTGACGCCTCGGCAAGGAGCTCCATGGGGTCGCCGCTGGCGAGGCGGGAACGGACCTCGGTGATGAGCTCCTACTCGGCGTCCTGTCCGTCTGGCTCGGCACGCCTCCCCGGCCGGGTCCCCTTCGGTGTGGTGCGACCCCCCCGCCGATGACGTCCACTCCGTGCCACGGCCAGCGACCCTACCCGGCCGGCGCAAGGGGGCTCAGGCTCTCCGCGACCTCCTTGGCCCGCTCGGCGAGACCGGCGTTGGAGGCGAGCACCCCCGGGACGGGTACAGGTTGTCCTCCAGCCCCACCCGGACGTCTCCGCCGAGCAGCATTGCCTGCGCGACCATCGGCATCCCCATCCGACCCGGGGGGTAACCCGCTCCACAGATGGACTGGAAGAAGGCAGGGGCATCGATGACCCCCTCGGCGATCAACCGCCCAGCCAGCTCGATGTGCCCGAAGTCGGACACCTCCAGCTCCGGCCTGTCACCCAGCTCCCTCATGCACGGAGGCGGCGATCTGCCCGGGGTGACCGGCAGACCGGGGTGCCTGCCGGGGGTTCAACGTCCCTTCCAGGCCGGCTCCCGCTTCTCGGCGAAGGCGCGGGTGCCCTCGACCATGTCCTCGCTGCCGTAGAGGGCCGCCACCGCTGGCAGGTGCCTGTGGTTCAGCACGTCAAAGGCCTCCTGCACCTCGAGAGCCTCCGTCTCCCGCATGGCCTCCTTGATCGCCGGGTACAACAAGGGGGGACCGGCGGCTAGGAGGTCGGCGAGCTGCCGGGCCGCCGGCACGAGCTCGTCGAGGCGGACCACGTCGCGCAGGAGCCCCCACCGCCTTGCCTCCTCGGCGTCCATCCAACGCCCGGTCATGAGCAGGTCGACGGCGACGTGGTAGGGAATCCGCCGGCGCAGCTTGATGGTGGCGGCGTCGGCGAGGATGCTGGCGCGGCATTCGGGGAGGCAGAAGCGGGCGTGGTCGGCAGCGAGGATCAGGTCGGCCGCCAGAGCGAGCTCGAAACCGCCGCCGAGGGCCATGCCGTTGACGGCGGCGATCACCGGCTTGTCGAGACCTGGCAGCTCTTGCAGACCTCCGAAGCCGCCGACCCCAAAATCCCAATCGAATGCGTCTCCCGCGGCCGCTTCCTTCAGGTCCCAGCCAGCGCAGAAGTACCGGTCGCCGGCGCCGGTGAGGATGGCCACCCGATAGGCCGGGTCGTCCCGGAACTCGCTGAACACCTCCCCCATCTCCCTGCTCGTCGCCGTATTGATGGCGTTCGCCTTCGGGCGGTCGAGGATCACCTCGAGGACGTGACCCCGGCGCTCGACGCGGATCCCGCTCACGGCTTCCCTTTCGGCATGGACAGCGCACAGCATGTCATGGTGGAGATGCCCGAGGACGCCGAGTCGCAGGGCCGTCACCGCCGGCCGTCGCACGCCGGCGCGAGAATCCCACCGATGAGCGCATTCAAAGCCGATCTGCACCGGTACCTCCAAGCAGGGCGCGACGCCGTGCTGGCCAAGATGGACGGCCTGTCCGACTACGACACCAGGCGTCCCCTCGTTCCCACCGGCACCAACCTGCTCGGGCTGGTCAAGCACCTCGCCAGCGTGGAGCTGGGATATTTCGGGGGGGTGTTCGGCCGGCCGTCGAGCATCGCTCTCCCCTGGTTCGAGGAGGGGGCCGAGCCCAACGCCGACATGTGGGCCACGCCCGATGAGTCGCGCGCCCAGATCGTCGAGCTGTACCACCAGGCTTGGGAGCGTGCCGACGCGACCATCGACGCCCTCGCCCTCGACGCCACCGGCATGGTGCCCTGGTGGAACACCGACCGCCCCGTCACCCTGCACCACATCCTCATCCACGTGACGGCCGAGACGCACCGCCACGCCGGCCACGCCGACCTCGTGCGCGAGCTCGTCGACGGCCAGGCCGGCTACGACAGCCCCGGCGACAACCTGCCGCCGTGGGACGCGGCGGGGTGGGCGGCCTACCGCCGGCGACTGCAGGAGGCCGCCGAGATGATGTCCTGACGGCGCCACAGTTCGTCAAAGAGACGCCACAACTCTCTTGACAAGACGTCTTAGTGACATCATAGTGACGTCATGGACCTGGGACGGATCGCTGAGGGCATCACAGCTGACCTCCGCCGGGCCGGCGCCATCGGCGGAGAAGAGACCGGCCGGGTGGCGGAGTTGCTCGTCGCCGGCGTGGAGCCGACGGTGCGCCTCCACCTCATCGAGGCGCTGCACGAGCTGGCCGGCGAGTTGGAAGCGGCCGCCCCGGGCGTCGCCGCCGCCGTGCGGCTCGACGGCGGCCGGGTGCTCATCGGCCTCACCCTGCCGGCAGTGGAGCCTGCGCCGGCGGAGGGCGTCGGCTCGGCCGGCGAGTGGGGTGACGACGAGCTCCTGCGGTTGACCGTGCGGCTGCCCGAGAGCCTGAAGGCCCGTGTCGAGCAGGCCGCCGCCCTCGCCGGCGCCTCCATCAACTCCTGGATCGTCTCCGCCCTGGCCCGCGCCCTCGAAGCGCCGGCCGGGACGGGTCCGCACCCCGGCAGGCGGATGCCCCGCCGGATCACCGGCTTCGTTCAGGGCTGAGCCCGAAGGAGGAGACAGCAATGGAGTGGTACTTCGACGCTTCGGGACCCATCGACGCCGAGCTGTCGGTGCCCGCCGGCCTCATCGAGGTCGACGCCGGGACCGGCGGCCAGGTGCACGTTGTGCTCGAGGCCATGGGCGGCGGGGCCTCGCGGATGCTCGACATCGGCGAGCACGGTGTGCGCATCCACCTCGGGGGCGGCAGCGGGCGGGGCCGGGGCGACGAGGTCGTCACCGCCACCGACGTCCACTTCGCCGACGACCACCTCCGCGTCCGCGCTCCAGAACGCCCCTGGCGCAACGCCGAGCTCCACCTCCGGGTGACGCTGCCGTCCGGCTCCGGTCTCACCACCCGCACGGCGTCGGCCGAGGTCGCATGCAGCGGCCGGCTCACCAGCTTCGACGGCACGACCGCCAGCGGCGAGATCACCCTCGGCGACATCGAGAGGGACGTAACGGTGAAGACGGCCAGCGGTGACCTCGCCGCCGGGATGATCGGCGGAGCGGTGCGAGTCGCCGGCGCCAGCGGCGATGTCGCCGTCGAACGCGCCGGTGGTGACGTCGATCTCAACCTCGCCAGCGGGGACGTTCACGTCGGCGAGGCCGGCGGCTCCGTGCGGGTGCACACCAAGTCGGGTGACGTGCGCATCGGCCGGGCCAGCGCTGGTCGGGTAACGCTCGACAGCGCATCGGGCGACCTGTGCATCGGCGTCGCCGCCGGCGTGGGTGCCCGCCTCGACGTCACCAGCGTGTCGGGCGACCTCTCCTGTGACCTGCCCTTCGAGGAGACCTCCCGGCCCGACGCCCCGCTCGAGATCGTCTGCCGCACCGCCAGCGGCGATGTGCACATCGAGGCGGCGGCAACGTGACCCCCCCACCCACCCACTCCCCACCCGGTGCCCACCCGGTCCCAACCCGGTGAAAGGGCAGCTCACCCAGCCACCGACATCCAACGGCCCTCGGGTAAGGGTAGCTCGGTGCATTCGCAACAGCTCGGGGGATTCGAGGCGGGTTCCTCGCCCGCTGTGCACCGAGCTTCCCCGCAGGTCCCGTCACCAGCCGATGCCGGCGCTGCCGGGTGAGGCACAACTCATGGGCGTGACGGCGGCGCCGGCCAACCAGTCACGCCAGACGGGGCAGTGATCCCCGTCGAAGTCGCCTACCCCTCCCGGGACTCGGCGACCATCGCCAGCGCGCCGAGGAAGGCATTGGCCCAGTGGTGCACGTCGAACTCCGCCACCCGCCGGCGGAGGCCCCGCATACGGCGAGCCGCCTCCTGCGGCGTGATGGCGACCGCCCGGCGGATCGCGTCCTTGGTGCCGTCGATGTCCCACGGGTTGATCAGTAGCGCCTGGCGCAGCTCGTCGGCGGCACCGGCGAACTCGGAGAGCACGAGGGCACCGTGCTCGTCGTGGCGGCAGGCCACGTACTCCTTTGCGACGAGGTTCATCCCGTCGCGCAACGGGGTGACGAGGAGCACGTCGGCCGCGAGGTACAGGGCCGCCATCTCCTCTTTCGGGAAGGTCTGGTGCAGGTAGTGGACAGCCGGATGCCCCAGGTCGCTGTAGTCACCGTTGATGCGCCCGACGATGACTTCCACCTCGTTGCGGAGCCGCTGGTACTCCTCGACGCGCTCCCGGCTGGGGCTGGCCACCTGCACCAGCACGGTCTCGGGCGGGCGCAGGTCGCCGTCGTCGAGTAGCTCCCCGTAGGCCCGCAGGCGGTGCAGGATGCCCTTGGTGTAATCCAGGCGGTCGACACCGAGGATGAGCGTCTCGGGGTCGCCGAACTCGTGGCGCAAGGCGCGCGCCCGTTGGATCGTCTCGGGCCGCCGGGCGAGCTCGTCGAGGGCGGCGGCGTCGACCGAGATGGGGAAGGCGGCGGCGCGCAGCTGGCGCCCGCCGCGCTCGATCACCGAGCCCCGCGTCGCTACGCCGCAGGTGCCGCGCGCCGCCCGCAGGAAGTTGGCGGCGTCACCGCCGCGCTGGAAGCCGACCAGGTCGGCACCGAGGAGCCCTTCGACGACCTGGCGCCGCCACGGCAGCCGAGCGTAGATCTCGTAGCCGGGGAAGGGGATGTGGTCGAAAAAGCCGATGCGCAGGTCGGGGCGCCGCTCCCGCAACAGGGCAGGGACGAGCTGCAGTTGGTAGTCCTGCACCCACACGATGGCGCCTTCGTCGGCCTCGAGGTCCACGGCGTGGGCGAAGCGGGCGTTGACGTCACAGTAGGACTCCCACCACCGGCGCTCGAACACCGGCTCCCCGGTGACGTCGTGGTACAGCGGCCACAGCGTCCCGTTGGAGAAGCCCTCGTAGTAGTCGGTGACGTCCTCGTCACTGAGGCCGAGCGGCACGATGCGCATCCCTTCGAAGTCGAAGGGGTCGAGGGCGGTGTCCGGCACACCCGGCCAGCCGACCCAGGTTCCCTTGGTGGCCTGGACGACCGGCTCCAGGGCGGCGACGAGGCCGCCGGGGGAGGCACGCCACTGGGCGGTGCCGTCGGATTGGCTGACCTGGTCGACGGGCAACCGGTTGGCGACGACCACGACGGGGGTGTCGGACGTCACGGGGGCGTTCGCCATGCGCTCCCCACCCTACGAGGCACGCCGGTGGGCCCGGCTACTTCGCGCCGCGCTAGCTCATCAGGCCCTGGATCCGGTGGGGGCTCGGCCTCACGTCGGGCGGCTGGTTCCACCCCGCCTCACGGATCGCCCGGCGGGCCTCCTTGCGGGCCTCCGGGTCGAGGTGGTCGATGAACAGCACCCCGTCGAGATGGTCGGTCTCGTGCTGGAGCACCCGGGCGGTGCGCCCCGTGCCGACCACCTGCAGCGGCCGGCCGTGCATGTCATAGCCCTTCGCCACCGTGTTGAGCCGGCGCTTGGTGTCGAAGTACAGGCCCGGGATGGAAAGGCACCCCTCCGGGCCGTCCTGGATCTCCTCGTCGGGGAGCTCGAGGACGGGGTTGACGAGGTGGCCCTCCTCACCGCCGCCGGTGTGCCAGACGAACACCCGCTTCAAGACACCGACCTGGGTGGCGGCCAGGCCGGCGCCGTCTTGGTCGTAGAGGGTGTCGTGGAGGTCGGCGACCAGTTGGCGGAGTTGCTTGTCGAAGTCGGTGACCTCCGACGCGTGCTGCCGGAGCACCGGATCGCCGAAGAGCCTGACCGCGCGCGTTGCCATGCCTCCAGGGTAGGCAGCGGGCGCCGTCAGCCGGCCGAGCCCGCCGCCGACGTGGTGCCCGACGACGCGGTACCCGGCGTCGTGGTCGTGGTCGTGGACCGCCGGTGCGGCGTCGTCACCGGCGGGGACGAGCCCATCTGTGCCCGCGCCCTGGCCACGTCGGCCTGGGCCTGACGTATGTCGGTCTGGTACCGCCCGAGGTTCCCCGCAGCCAGCGCGGCGTCGGCGGCGTTGAAGGCCCGCTGGGCGTCGGCAAGGAGGACGGCGACGCTCTGGCCTGCGGGCGCGGTGACGCCCGGCGTCGCCGGGAGGCTGGTCGCAGTGGATGGGGTCGTGGTGGTCGGCGTCGACGGACCGGTCGGGCTGCCATTGAGGGCCCCGCTCGGCAGGGCACTCTGGCGCTGCGCCGCAGCGGTTGAGCAGTACTGCGAGAACGGCTGGGTGCCGTCCGGGTTCACGATCTGGCAGAGGGCGTTGTCGAGGGAGGCGTTGAAGGAGTGGTAGGCGGTGTTGTCGTACACGACGATTACATCCTTCAACTGCGGCACCTGGTTGTTGGACGACTGCACGTAGACGGGCTGCACGTACAGCAGCGTGTTGTCGATGGGCACGAGCACCACGTGGCCGAGGATCACCTCCGAACCCTGCTGGTTGAGCAGCGTCAGCTCCTGGGAGATGGACAGGTTGTTGTTGATCTCCGTGTTGACCAGCTTCGGTCCGTTGATCTGCTGGTTGGGTGGCGTCTCGTACACCAGGAGCTGGCCGTAGTTGCTCTGGTCCGAGGAGGCGAACATGACGCCGGTCAGGTTCTGGCGGCTTGACGTGGGGGAGAACGGGACGAATGGCTGCACCATCACGAAGTGCTGCGTGTGATGGCCGGGCAGGGCGGCCACCTCGTATTGGGGGCTGAGCTGCTTCACCTGGTAGGTGATCTTCCCTGTCGCCGATTGGAGCGTCTGCTGGGTGGGCGTGCCCGGACGGCCGCTGCCGGGGTCCTGACTGATGTTCCAGGCGTTGGCCTGGGTGTAGAAGGCGCTCGGGGACGTCAGGTGGTACCGGCCGTACATGTTGGTCTGGATCTTGAACAGGTCCTCCGGGTACCGGAACTGGGCGGTGATCCCCGGGATCAACGTATCGGCCTCGTACCCCGGCTTGAACAGGCCCGGGAACGCCCGCTCGTAGGCACGGATGATCGGATCGCTCGGGTCGACCACGAAGAAGTACATGCGGCCGGTGTAGGCGTTGACAACGACCTTGACCGAGTTGCGCACGTAGTTGAACGATCCGGCCAGTCCCGACGACGCTGCCACCCGAGCCGTGTCCGCCTGCTGCGAGTAGGGGTAGTTGTTCGTCGTGGTGTAGGCGTCGACGATCCAGTAGATTTGCCCGTTCACCACCGTCGCGTACGGGTTGGAGCCGTACTGGAGGAACGGCGCCGCCTTCTCCACCCGGGCCAGCAGGTTGCGGTTGTACATGATCCGCGAGTGATCCGTGACCTGCCCGGACAGCAGTATGTCGAGGCTGTTGAACGACAGCGTGAAGGCCAACCTCCGGAAGAAGCCACCGACGGGCACCCCTCCGGTGCCTGTGTAGTGGTTGGTGGTCTCGTTGCCGGCGGCGTTCTCGTAGTCGATCTCCTGCTGCTTGGTGTCGGCGATCACGTAGCCGTTCGCCTGGCTTCCCTGACCGAAGTACACCTGTGCCCCGGTCTCGCTGAGGATCGGTTGGCAGCACGGCGGCACGTTTTGCAGCGTGAAGTTGGGGTAGCCGTCGGCCAACACGCCTTGCTGGGTCGCGGGTGCCACCACCGCCCCATACCCGTGGGTGTACTGGAGGCGGCTCGTCGTGAAGCCACTGGGTACCTGGGAGTTGAGCTCGCGCACGCCGAGCAGGGTCTCGGTCAGCGTCCTCTTCCCGTTGAGGTCGAGGACGTAGCGGTCGACGCTCAGGCTGTTGATGGAGTAAAAGGCGCGCAGGGACTGCAGGTTGTCGTAGGTCGGCAGGAGGTAGCTGGGGTCCTGCAGCTGCACGTTCGCAAGCGTCTGCCGGTCGGCGCGCGCGAGCGCACTGTCACCCTGGATGGCCGACACCGGCACCGCCTGCGACGACGTGGCGTCGAAGTTGTTGGTCACCACCCGGACGTTGTTGAGGCCGTACGCCGCCCGGGTGAAGGCGATGTTGCGGCTGATGTACTTGCTCTCCTGCGTCAGCTCAGACGGGTTGACCCGCACCGCCTGGTAGACCGCCGGGTAGATGTTGCCGACGACTATCCACACCACCGCCCACACCCCGACGGCGACGATCGGCAGGATCCAGCCCCGCACCCGGATGTTGTAGAGGAACAGCAGGGCGGCGACCACGGCGATGGCGATCAAGAGGTCGTCGGCGGGAAGGTTGGCGTGGACGCTGGTCGCCGTGGCGCCGTCGATGAAGTGCACCCGCGACAGCACCAGCTGCAGGCGTGCGAAGTAGTACGAGATCGCCTGGATCACCGCCAGCATCCCGAGCAGGACGGACAGGTGCGCCTTCACCGCCGGCGTCACCCTCGGACCGGGGCCCTGGAAGCGGATGCCGCCGTTGAGGTACTGCGCCACCGCCGTCACGAGGAGCAGCACGACGACGGCCCCGAACGACCACCCGAGGAGGAACTCGATGAACGGCAGCTTGAAGACGTAGAACCCGATGTCGCGGTGGAACTGCGGATCCTTGATGCCGAAGCTTCCCCCGTTGTTGAACAGCACCCAGTTGTTCCACTGGGAGTTGACCCCGATCCCGCCGAAGAGGGCGAAGACCAGCGCGGTCACGACCCTGACGATCCGGCCACGGGGGCTGATGACGGAGCGGTAGCGATCGACCAGCTCGTCGTGCTGCTGAGCGGGGAGGGCGCGGGGTGCCCAGCGGTCGGCGATCGTGAGGCTGCCGAGCAGCAGGGCGAAGAAGAAGGCGGTGAACACCACCCCAAGGATGATCCTCGTGACCAGCACACCCCAGAACACCGAGGTGAAGTGCACCTCCTGGAACCAGAGGTAGGTCGTGTAGAAGCGGGCTATCCCCCGAGCCGAGCTGAGGACGACGATGACGGCGACGATGGCCACGAGCACGCCGATGCGGAACCGTCGGGATGTGCGAGGAGCGCGGCGAGGGACTTCGGCGGGGCGGCGCATGTGGGCGGGAGCCTACCGGCGGGTGGTGGGGGCAATGGTGGCGAGCCCCGCGAACCGGGTGACGGGGGCAATGGTGGCAAGCCCCGTGAACCGGGTGGCGGCCGCCCTGGCAACCGGGGTCAGGCCGCCGCCGTCGCCTCCCGGTCAACAGTGAGCATGCAGCGGCAACCCTCGTGCGCCGGCGGGAACAGCTCCCCGGTCGGGAACGCCGTGCCTCGGGGCACGCTGCCGGCGAGGGTGTTATCGAAGCAGTCGGCACATGCTCCGTCGGCGTCGGACGCGACCCAGCGCAACGGGGTGCCCTCCGGCACCGCTTCCCACCACCCCCGGACGAAGGCGCCGCACACACCGTCGATGGCTACGCCGTCGATGCGGTGCATCTTGACGTCGCGGTAGGCGGCACTGATCGCCTCGGTGAGGGCCTCCCGGTCGTCCTCCTCCCCGAAGTCGTGCACGAGTCCCCCGACCCGCCGGCGCAAGGGCTCGACGAGGGCCGCCGCCAAGCGCTCCCCCACCGCGGTCACGTCGATGGTCGCCGGTCGGGGATCCTCGACCTCCTCGGCAGCGAGCCGGACTCCGAGTTGGGCCGCCGACTGCAGGTGGCTCGTGCTGGCGCCGGCGTACCGGCCCATCTGGTGGTCCCCCGCCGGCAGGAGCCCGTCGGGGGTGAGTGACGGTCCGATGCCACGCAGGCGGTCGAGCAACTCGCTCTGCTCGTCCTGGAGCTCCCGCTTCAGCCGCCGGACGAGCTCGCTACTCACCTCCTGGAGGGACTCGTCCCGGCGCTGCAGGCGCTGGAGGTCGGAGTCGTCGGGTGCCCCGTCGACGTCGACCACGGCATCGCCGGCCGTGGCGGCCGCCGGTTCGCTGCCGGTCTCGGCCGCGGCATCGCCGGCCGTGGCGGGATCCGGCCGCTCCAACGTCCGGCGGGCATCGGCGACTGCCCGGGCCCGGCTCTCCCGGATGCGAGCAAAGAGACCGGCCACGCGGTCGGACCGGTCCTGCGCTGTGTCCCTGCCGCCGGCATCGCCGGCAGGAGACGCTCCGGGGGCAGGGCATTCCTCGATCACCTCCACCCCTGCCGAGGTGGGCGCCGCATCCTCGGTCCCCGGACACGGCTCCTCGGCGGTCAGCACCGCCACCGCACCACCCTGCCCGGCCACTTGGGCCGACCGCTGCGCCGACATCTGCCCGGCCACCTGAGCCGACCGCTGGGGCGCCTCCCGCATCACCGGCTGTGCCCGCATCGTCGGGCCTTCCCCAGGCCGGCCTTCGGGGGAACCCGGATCGTCGGGCCGGATGATCCGCACCGCCGAACGAGGCTGCACCCGCTCCCCCGCCGCCCGCCATCCGCCCGGCGAGGTCCCGGGGCCGGGTGCCGGCGGGGGCCGGTGCGGGCTCGGCCCGGGACCTGACAGACCGGCGCCGCCCGCCGGGCCACCTGGTACGTCGCCGCCATCGGGATCGACGGGCACCACAGTCACGGACTCGTCTATGCCGGCGGCCCCGCCTGCGGCGACGATGCCGGCGGCCCCGCCTGCGGCGACGACGCCGGGGCTGGGCGGTGACCCGGACCCCGCACCGGCCGCCTCCCCGCTGCCCTCCCCCTCCGCCTCGCCGGCACTCTCCTCGCCGGCGCCCGCACCCTCGCCGGCGCCCGCACCCTCGCCGGCGCCCGCACCCTCGCCGGCGCCTGCCTCGGAGCCCGCGGCCGAGACCGTCCCACCCTCGCCGGCGGCGTCGTCCCCACCGGCTGCGCCGGAGTGGGCGGCGGTGGCGTCAGGGTCGATCTCGATCTCCGCCGCCAACCGGCGGCCCACCTCCTCGGCCGCGGCGCGGGCCTCGGCGTCGGCCTTCTGGAACTCCTCCGAAACCTCCTCCAAGGTGCGCCGCACGATCGCATAGGAGACGAGAAGCCGCTCCCGGCCAGCACGTAGCTGCTCGATCTGCACGGTGGCGACCCGGCGGCGGCGTGCCAGGTCGGCCAGGATCCTCTCCCGGGCCTGCTGGGCGCCCTCGACGGCGAGCCTCCGCTCCCGGTCGGCCTCAGCCCGCGCGGCGGTCGCGTCGGCGGCCGCCCGGGCCAGGAGCTGCTCGGCCTCGGCCGCGTACCGGTCCCGCAGCTCGGCACCGTGGCGCTCCGCCTCCGCTATCGCCTCCGCCAGCTTGCGGTCAGCCTCGTCGAGGCGGCTCCGGTGCAGCAGGCTGGCCTCCTCCTCGGTGCGCTCCGCCTCCGCCTTCGCCGCCTGAACCAGGCGGTCCGCCTCGGCCCGCGCCTCCTCCAGCCGCCGGTCGGCCTCCTCGCGGGAGCTCGCGAGGCGCTGGCGCGCCTCTTCCCGGGCACCGGTCAGGGTCTGGTCAGCTTCGCTGCGCGCCTGCTCCAGGGTCGTCTCCGCTTCGGCCTGCGCCGCCGACCGGGCCGCGTCGGCGTCGGCCTGCGCCCGGGAGCGCAGATCCTCGGCGACAGCCCTGGTGGTGCGGATCACGTTGGCCATCTCCTCACCCACCGCAGCCGCGACGGCCGCCTCGTCGAGGGGGATGTCACCGGGCGCGGCCGGCGTCTCCCGGTGGCCCGGATCGGCCACCGACGCCTCGAGCTCGGCCTCGCGGGCACGCGCTGCCTCGAGCTCCGACTGCAACCCCCGGAGCTCCGCTTCGATCGAGCGGAGGTACGACACCACCTCCCGTTGGTCGAAGCCCTTGCGGGCGAGGGCGAAGTTCGTGCGAAGGCTCGCCTGACGAGCCGGAGAAGGCTGTGTCCCACCCGGAGTTGCCATGGGACGAGAGCGTAGGCTGCGGGCCCGCCGGCCGAGATGCATCACACGACCGGAATGCATCACCGGGGACAGCAGCGGCGTGGCCTATCCCGCCGCCGGGCCGACCCGGGACAGGAGCTCGCTCTTCATCTGCTCGATCTTCTGCTCCGGCCTGAGGTCGCGCAGCAGCACGACGGTCCCGCCGGGCTCGCCCAGCGGGACCCGGAGGGGGCCGACGGTGGAGGCGACCGGGATGGCGTCGCCGGCGACGAGGGCGTCGCTCATGCCGGCTACGACCGCTTCGAGGCGGCTGCGGAGCCGGACCTCGTCGTCTGCGGCGTCCCGCAGAGCGACGGTCTTCTCCTCGACCGCGGCGACCATCGCGTCGAAAGCCGCAGCAAGTGTGCCGACCTCGCCCGCTGCCAACGCACCGACCCGTGCGCTGAAATCGCCGGCCTGGATCCGCTCGGCCGCCCTCGTCAACCGGCGCATGCCGGCGGTGATGCGGTCCCCCGTCAGCCACCAGGGCCAGAGCGAGGACGGCGCCGCCGAGCGAGACCGACAAGAGCGTCTCCTCCAGCGACCTCCGTGTCCGGACCCCAGGAGCTCGGCGGCGAACTGGACCTAGGCGGGCGCCGGCACCACGGCCCGGCTCAGCCCCCTGCCGGCGCCGGCACCGTCCCGCCGATGGCTTGCAGGTCATGCACCGCCTGGCGGAGCGTGGTGACCCCCTCGACCCGCATGCCGGGCCGCGCCTCACGACGGGCGGTGGGCACCTCGGAGACGGGCACCAGGAACAGTGTGGCCCCCGCCCGCTGCACGGCGACGGCCTTCTGCGCCACCCCGCCCACGGGGCCGACGTTGCCGTTAGGGCCGATGGTGCCTGTTACCGCCACGACGTGGCCGCCGGTCAGGTGACCCCCGCTGACCGCGTCGAGGATGCCGAGCGTCAGGGCCAGGCCGGCCGACGGCCCGCCGATGTTGCCCACCTTGATGCCGACCGGGAAGGGCAGGCGGTACGAGGGCACGTCGGTCGTGCCGATCCCGAGGAAGCCCTCTCCCGGTTGGGCGGGCTGGCCGCCGATCGCCGGCCGGCTGCCGAGCTTCACGCGGTACGTGTGCTCCGCCGCGCCCCGCCTCACCGTGATCGTGACCACGGTGCCCGGCCGGTGGCCCTCCACGGCGTTGATCAGGTCGGAGGCGGAGGGCGTCGGGGTCCCGGCCAGGGCGACGACCGTGTCGCCGCAGCGGACGCCAGCCCTGGCCGCGGGCGAGCCCGGCTCGACGAGCGTGACCAGGCTGCCGTGGTAGTGGAACGGGATCTTGTAGCCGAGGCTTCGCAGCGCCGCCACGGGGGCGTAGGTCTGGGCGGTCGCCATCTCCTCGTTGTCCTGGCAGGTGAACTGCGAGGCGGGGGCGCCGCCGAGGACCGACGACGCCGGCACCAGCGTGGAGGCAGGCGACACCGTGTCGAGCAGGCCGACCTGGGCGAGGAGGAACTCCCACGGTGTGGTGGGACCCACCAGCACGTCCACCATCAGCAGCCGGCCGTGGATGGCGTGGCTGCGCGCAGCCGGCACGACGATGCGGGCGCAGGGGCGCCCATCGGGCAGTTGCAGCCCCCCGCCCGACGTCAGCTTGCACTGGCCCGACGGTGTGATCTGGGGCGCAGCGCCGGGCTGGAAGGTCCACCACCCGCCGGCGGCGCTGTCAGCCCAGGCGAACACGCCGATCGCGGCGAGCACCACGAGGCCGAGCGCCAGCACCCACGGGCGGGTCCACCAGTGCCGGGTGCTCCTCGTCACCGGGTCAGCCGACACCGGCGGGGCATCTGTTCTGTAGGCTCGTCGGCGTCGTGGGCACAGACTGCCATGACCCACGCGGACAGCGGGAGCACGTGCCATGAGCGACAGGCTGTGAGCGACGGGCTGTGAGCGATATGGACACCGCAGGGATCGGGCCCGTCTGGGGTGAGCCCGTGGGCGCCGAGCCCCTGCCCCTCCTGGACGAGCGTCCCCTCCCGGTCGGGCGGCCGTCGCGCCGGCGGACCCGCCGCATCAGGCACCGCCTCGGGTTCGCCCGCCGCACGGCCTCGCTGGCCGAGCTGGTCATCCTCTGGGCGATCCTCGCCGCCATCGTCTCGGGTGTGTTCGCCGGCATAGTTGCGGGGATCTCGCTTGTGCTGCACCACCTCGGGGGCTGAGGAGCCGGCCGCCGAGCGGCGGCGGCGCGTAGCCCTCGCCGGCCACGCCGCCGATGCCGGTGCCGCCCGGGCAGGCCTCAGCGACCCGGCGCCCGCCGTGCGGGCGACCGCCCTCGGCGCCCTGCAGCGCCTCGGCATCCTCGACGACGCGGCCCTCGCGGCCGCCTCGGCCGACCCCGCCGCCGAGGTCCGGCGCCGGGCGGCGGAGCTGCGTGCCGGGCGGGGCGCCACCGGCGTGACCGCTCTCGAGGGGGCCCTCCGCGACGGGGACCCATCCGTGGTGGAGGCGGCGTGCTTCGCCCTCGGCGAGCTCGGCGCCGGCGGCGCCGGAGCGGTGACCGGCCTGGCGTCGGTGGCCGGGTCGCACCCCGACCCGCTCTGCCGGGAGGCGGCCGTCGCCGCCCTCGGCTCCATCGGCGACCCGGCCGGGCTGCCGGCCGTCCTGGCCGCCACCGCCGACAAGCCGGCCGTGCGCCGGCGGGCCGTGCTGGCCCTCGCCCCCTTCGAAGGCCCCGACGTGGAGGCGGCGCTCCGCCGTGCCCTCGAAGACCGCGACTGGCAGGTGCGCCAGGCCGCCGAGGACCTGCTGGCTACATGAACAGGTCCTTGACGGCGTCGAACTCCTCGAGACACTTGCCGGCGCCGAGGACCACGCACTCGAGCGGGGCGTCAACGAGGTGGACCGGCAGGGCGGTCTCCTCGGCGAGCCGCCGGTCGAGGCCGCGCAGCAGGCCGCCGCCGCCGACCAGGTGGACGCCCTGGGAGATCAGGTCCTGGGCGAGCTCCGGCGGGGCGGCCCCGAGGCACTTGACCACGGAGTCGACGATGGCGCCCACCTGCTCCTCGATCGCCTCCCGCACCTCCTCGGGGGCGAGGATCACCGTCTTGGGCAGGCCGCTCATCAGGTCCCGGCCGCGCACCTCCGCCTTGATCTCCTCGTCCAAGGGCCAGGCGCTGCCAATGGCCACCTTGATCTCCTCGGCCGTCCGCTCGCCGATGGCGATGCCGTACTCCCGCCGCACGTAGGTCTGGATGGACGCGTCGATGTCGAACGAGCCGACGCGGATCGCCTCCAGGGCCACGATCCCGCCGAGGGAGATGACGGCCGTCTCCGAGGTGCCGCCACCCACGTCGACGACCATGTTGCCGAGCGGCTCGTTGATGGGAAGGCCGGCGCCGATGGCAGCCGCCATCGGCTGGTCGATCAGGTAGGCGCCGTTTGCCCCGGCGCCGCGGGCCGCCTCCTCCACCGCCCGGCGCTCCACCTCGGTGATGGCCGACGGCACGCAGATCAGCACCCGGGGCCGGTTGAACCGGGACACGCCGGCTCGCTCGAGGAGCAGCCGGATCATGCGCTGCGTGATGTCGAAGTCGGTGATGGCACCCTTGCGCAGCGGGCGGACGGCGACGATGTAGCCGGGGGTCCGGCCGATCATCTGCCACGCGTCCCGGCCCATGGCCAGGACGTCCTGGGTCCGGGAGTTGAGGGCGATGACGGTCGGCTCGTTGAGGACGATCCCCCGCCCCCGCGAGTAGACGAGCGTGTTGGCGGTGCCGAGGTCGATGGCGAGGTCCCTAGCCAGCGTCAGCCTCGCTTTCGTGCCGGCGGGTGACGACCGTGGAGGTCACCACCCGGTGGGCTGCACCCGGCGCTGCCGACGGCGACACCGAATGCGCCAGCGACATCGGCCCCACCACCTCGACGGGTGCCCGCCGCCTGCGCTTCTTGGTGGGGGCGCCGGGGGACAGGGCCCGCAGGCCCCGGTTGAACGATTCCACGTTGGCCTCGAGGGACTTGGGCCGCCTGTGGCGGAGGGCGATCAGCGCCACGAGGACCACGGCGACGGCGACGGCGCCGGCGAGGTAGTACAAGGGCCCGAGCTGGACCGGCAGGGTTGCGGTCATGCCCGCACCTCACGCACATCCTCTGCCGCGGTGCCCCAGTCCGAGCCCCCATCCCACCGCTCCTTCTTCCAGATCGGCACCGACGCCTTCAGGGTGTCGATGCACCAGCGCGCCGCCTCGAACGCCTCGGCGCGATGCGGGGTGGACACGGCGACGACGACCGCGGGCTCGCCGACGGCCAGCTCACCTACCCGGTGCAGGCACGCCACGCGCCCGACTGGCCAGCGCCGGCGCGCCTCGGCGACGAGATCGAGGAGGCGGGCCCGCACCTGCTCGGCGTAGGCCTCGTACTCGAGGCCGGTCACACCGTCACGCCCCTCGGCGTGGTCGCGCACCCGGCCGGTGAAGACGACGACCGCCCCGCAGTCCGACCGGGCGACCCATTGGGACGCGGCCTCGACCGGGAGGGGCTCGCCGCTGAGGTCCAGCCAGTCCTCAGAATCGACGGGAGCAGACAGCACGGGTCAATCGTAACCACCGGGGCGATGACCGACGGCCAGGTATCGCCGGTAACCTCCCCAAGCGTGGAAGCGGAGGACAACCGCGATGACGAGGGGCCTCTCTTCGCCTGGTTGCCACCCGATGACCGGCTGTGGCGGCACCCCTCCGAAGTCGGGGCCGGTGCCCCCCGCCGCGTGCCCGGCATCCGTAGCGGCGTGACCAGCCGGAACTGGGCGGTCGCGTTCGCCGCCGCCCTGCTCGGGGCACTGCTGGCGTCGGGCGTCGGCATGGCAACCGGGCTGTTCCTCCGCCACACCGTGATCGAGACCGTGCCGACCCCGTCGCCCAACTCGCTCAACGTCACCGAGTCGACGTCGTTCACCACAGCGAACTGGCAGCCGATAGCAAACGACCTGGCCCCCTCGCTCGCCGCCATCACCGCCGGCGGCAACGTCGCCTCAGCGGTGGTGTTCACAGCGGCGGGCGGTTGGTCGTACCTCATCACCGCCGCCGACGCCGTCACGGGGACCGGCCGCATCGTCGCCATCTTCGGCGACGGCACGCGGGAGCCGGCCTACCTGGTCGGCTCGGACTGGGTGACCGGGATCGCCGTGCTCCGCGTGGCCGGCACCCGCCCCCTCCCGGTGTTCGGGTCCGCCTCCGACCTGCAGGTCGCCGACAACGTGCTCGTAGCCGGCGCCGCCGGCGCAGGCGCCTCCGCCGTCGACGCCCCGGGCACGATGAGCAGCGTCGACACCGTGCTCAACACCGCCGCCGGCTACACCCTCCACAGCGTGATGGCGGTGAGCGACGCGACCGTGCCCGCCAGCGCGAACGGCGGCGCACTGGTCAACTCCGCCGGCACCGTCGTAGGCATCAACACCGATCTCACGTCGGTGGACCCGTCCATGCAAGGCATGGCCTTCGCCATCCCCATCGACACGGCGGAGCAGGTCGCCAACTACCTGCTGGAGGGGCAACCGCCGGCTCATCCCTGGATCGGGATCGAGGGCGCCACCGACCTCTCGACGGCGAGCGCCAGCCAGTTCGGCGTCCCCGGCGGGGCGGTGGTCGTCACCGTCGCCCCCCGCAGCCCGGCGTCGCGCGCCGGGGTGGAGCCCGGCGACATCGTGACCGCCTTCGCCGGCCAGCCGGTGGCATCCTCCGGGCGGCTGGTGTCGCTCCTCGCCGGCTGCCGGCCCGGTCAACGGCGGACGATCAGCTACCTCGACGCCGGCCACCTCCACCGGGCGTCGCTCGTCGTCGGCACCCTGCCCGGCGGCTAGCTTTAGGTCTAGCGGCTCGACGCCGGCGGCCGGCGGTGGCGCAGCACCGCCAGGCCGGCGCCGGTCACAGCGAGCACGCCGAGGCTGGCCGTGGTAACCGCCCCGATCAGCGTGTACCGCTGCCGGCGCAGCGGGGGCAGGTCGTCCCAGTGCGGGCGCACGTCGGTCGCCACGTACGCCTCCTCGCTCGAGTAGAGCGGCACCCAACCGGAGCCCCGCAGGTGGTCCCCGGCCACGACCCACGGGTGGATCGCGTACGGCCTGGCCTCGTGCGGGACGCCCACCCCACCGAGCTTCCAGCCGAGGTCCCAGATGGTGCCGGCGAGGCGTTCGGGGACGGAGACGCGGGCGACGCCACCGGCGAGGGCCCGGGCGGTGTCCTCCGCGATGCCCGCGTCCGGGGCGACGTTGTAGACGCCGCGCAGGCGCGACGACCAGGCGAGCACGACGGCGGCAGCGAGGTCGTCGACGTGGAGGTACTGGACCCGCCGGCTGGCCCCAGCGTCGCCGGGGCGCGGGCCGCCCGTGCCACCCAGTGCCCGGTGGAGCGGGCGATGTGGTGTCCCGAGCGTGACGGCCGGACGGAGGATCGCGACGGCCACATCCGGCTGCGATTCGGTGAGCTCCGCCAGCAGCCGCTCGGCGTCGGCTTTCTCCACAGCGAACGAGAAGTCAGGGTTCGGGCGCAGAGCCGCCCCCTCGGAGAGGGGCACCGGGTTGTCCGCCCACGCCCCGTACACCGTCGCGCTCGACAGGTGCACGAGCGACGCCGGTGGTGCAGCGGCCGCCGCCGCCAGCAGCCGGCGCATCGAGCGATGGTTGGCGGCCGCCGTCGCCCGGACCTCGGCCGGGGCGGCACGCCGGCCCTCGGGGGTCCGCCACGCCAGGTGGATGATCCCGTCGGCGCCGGCTACGAGGGAGGCCAGCTCCCCGCCAGGATCGTCGCGCTCGGCGGCCGGCGCCCCGGCGGTGGCAGCCAGGTCGAGCACGTGGTAGGCGACGCCGGCGGGCAGGGCCGGCGCGGTGACGACGTCAATGCCGACGACGCGCTCGACGTCGGGGCGCGCCAGGAGGAGGCGGGCGACCCTCTTTCCGAGCGAGCCCGCCACCCCGGTGACGACGACGGTGCGCACCGCTCTACGATGCCCCAATGAGGAGGCGCCCGGCCACTGGGGTTCGCTCGTGAGCAGCTGGGGGCCGTTCGGCTCCGGGGGACCGTTCGAGGACATCATGCGCAACCTGGCCCGGCTGTTCACGAGCAGCGGCCCGGTCAACTGGGACGTGGCGCGCCAGTTCTCCCTGTGGGCAGCTACGGGCGGCCAGCCCGAACCCAACGTCGACCCCGTCGCCCGGGTCCGCATGGAGGAGCTGGTGCGCGTCGCCGAGCTTCACGTGCAGCAGTCGGGCGGGTTCGACCTGCCGGGTGGTCTGCTTACGGTGCGTTCGGCGACTCCCAGTGAGTGGGCGCAACGGACCCTGGAGGCGTGGCGGCCGCTGCTCGAACGCCTCGCCAAGGCGGCGACCGAGGCGCTGGGCACCGAGGAGCGGGGCGCCGGGGGTCCGGGTGGCGCTCCCGGCCGGGCGGACCCCTTCGGCTTCGGCTCCTGGCCGGGTGGCGCCGGGGGCCCGGGCAGCGCCGGGGGTCCGGGCAGCGCCGGGGGTCCGGGCAGCGCCGGGGGTCCGGGTGGCGCCGGGGGCCCGGGCAGCGCCGGGGGCCCGGGCAGCGCCGGGGGTCCGGGTGGCGCCGGGGGCCCGGGCAGCGCTCCCGGCCCGGCGGACCCCTTCGGCTTCGGCTCCGAGCCCCCGGCCGGGCACGCCGGCGGGTGGCTGCCCGGATTGCCCGGCGGCGGGGATGCCATGGCCTCCCTCTTCGGGAACCTGCCGCAGGTCCTCGGCCCCTTCGTCTTCGGCATGCAGGCCGGGTCGATGGTCGGCGAGCTGGCCCGCCGCGCGATGGGCCAGTACGACCTGCCCATGCCCCGCGGATCGTCGAGCGAGCTGCTCATCGTGCCGGCGACGATCGACGCCTTCGCGTCCGACTGGAGCCTCCCCCCCGACGACGTCCGGCTGTGGGTCTGCCTGCGCGAGGTCGCCAACCAGACAGTCCTCGGCCGCGCCCACGTGTGGAACCGGCTCGACCAGCTCATCGGCGCATACGTGGACGCGTTCCAGCCTGACACGGACTTCCTCGAGCAGCGCCTCGCCGGCATCGACCCCACGGACTTCGCGTCGCTGCAGCAGGTGCTCGGCGACCCGGCGTCGCTGCTGTCCGAGATGCAGAACGACACCCAACGGCGGCTCCAGGTGCCGCTCCGCTCGCTGCTGTCGGTCGTGACCGGCTGGGTCGACCATGTGATGGACAAGGCCGGCCGGCCCCTCATCGACTCCTACGATCCCCTGACCGAAGCCCTCCGGCGCCGGCGGCTGGAGGACCACAGCGGAGCCCGGGCACTCGGGAAGCTCTTCGGCGTGGAGCTCGACGCCGGCAGCTACGAACGGGGGCAGCGGTTCGTGGCCGGCGTGATCGAGCGGGCCGGGGAGGCAGCGCTCGAGAGGCTGTGGCGTTCGGCGGTGGAGCTGCCCACGCCGGCGGAGGTCGACGCGCCCGGTCTTTGGCTAGCCCGCATCGAACTGGATCTGCCGGGGGGTAGGGGATAACCCCGGGTCGGTCGCACACTGAGGCCCAACCGCGCGCAGGGCCGGGTTCTGCGCGCACAGGCGACGCCATATCGTCCTGGATGCGCGCGGTTCTAAGGCGTGCGCGCGGTTCGACCGGTTCGGCCCGACCGCCATCCCGCCATCCTACCATAAGCCCGTCATGAGGGGATGCCACTGCTTTGTCGTATCCCCGGACCTGGCGACTTCCCCGGACCCTGGCGCCATAGAGCGAACTGTGAGTGAAAAGGTCACACCCTGTGCACTTTCCACTCACAGTTCCAGTTCTGGCCCGGTCCCGTCGGCGGCCAGCGCGCCGAACGCCCAGGGGCCGGCGGCGGCGACCTCTCACGCCGGCCTGTCAACGGCCCGTCGACCACCACGATCCGATGTCCGAGGAGCCGCGCGCCGGCGGCGCGGGGCCACTGTCGTGGAACACATGGCACCCGATGAACCTACGGCACAAGTGATCGAAGCCAGCGGTCCGCCTCGTGGAGCCAAACGCGCCAGGGGCTCAACCCGGGGGTAGGTCGAGCCGATCATGGGCACATGGAACCGCTGCCTGAGGGGTCCGAAGACGGTCTGTCCGCCCTCCCGTTCGACCACGCATCCCTGGAGGCGTCGCTGGCCGAAGCGCTCGCCGCCGTCGAGACCTCGGGGTCTGGTGCGACGGTGGTGGACGACGAGCAGCCAGGAGGCGATGCCGATGAGCCGGACGACTTCGACATGGAGTCGGCCCTGGCGGCCTTCGAGACCCAACCCCGAGTGCAAGCGGCGGTCGCCGCCCCGCCGGAGGTGACGGACGACGGCGAGGTAGACGACGACCTCGGGGAGCGGGGCTGGGGCCGTCCGACGTCCAAGCGCCCCTCCCGCCCTCTCAACTTTGCCGGACAGGGGGAGGTGCGGTTGCCTCTCAACCCGTTCGGCGCCGCCGCGGCGAAGGCGCACGCTGCTCAGAGCGCTGCCAGCCCGGCGGGCGCACCGGCCGGCACCCCCGCCGGCCCCGACCCCTCGGCCGCCAACCCAGCGCCGATCACGCCTCGTGGTCCCAACCTCGCGTCGCTGTCGCCGGAGACAGCCGCGTTGCTCGGGGCCGTCCCGGGAAGGGATGCCGGCGCGCCAGCACGCAACGGCTCCCCGCGACCCGAAGGCGAGGACTCGACCTCCCGAACCAGGTCAGCCGACGCCCAACCCCTCCGAGAGGGTGGTACCACCCGGCCTGATCCCTTCGCCGCCCGGGCCGTTCATCCGACCACGGCATCCACGCCGGCAACGCCGCCCGCTCCGGCAACACCGCAGGCTCAGAGCGCAGCCGCCGCCCCGCCGGCCGGCGTCGTCGCCGGCTCTGCACCCTCGCCGAGCGGCGCTGGCGCCTCGGGTGACGCGACGGGTGACGTGGCGGTGCCGGCGAGCAACGGCGAGGCGCAGGAAGTGCGTCGGAGTGCTGCGGTGGTGAGGACACCCTCCTCCATGGAGGAGCTCGCCCGCCTTCTTCCACCGATACCGTCGAGAGCGCCGGCGACAGGGGCTGAAGGCGTGCCCACCGCCGGCGACACGACCACCGGCGACACGACCGCCGGCGACACGACTGCCGGCGACACTACTGCTGGCGACACGGACGCGGCGGCGGCGCCAGCGATGAACGGCTCCGCTCCAGCAGCACCGTCGCCGGCCCACATCAGCCCCTGGCGGCCCGAGGTGGACGACATCCTTCCCATCCGTCGCCGCTCCTCGGGAGGGCTTGCGCTCGCACGCCGGCGGTCACCGTCGCGGGCGGCCCTGGCAGCTCCGTGGAACGGCGTGCAGTCCGGAGCCGTTCCCGGCGGTGGCGGGGTCGCAGCGACTGCGGCGGCGCCCGGTCCCGCGGCGGCGCCCGGTCCCGCGGCGGCGCCCGGTCCCGCGGCGGCGCCCAGCAGCCCCAAGGCCCCGAAAGCCCTCCAGCCGCGGAAGGCTCAGGCGAGCGGGAACAAGAGTGTCCTCAACCGGCCGATCGGTGAGCTGTTCGGTCGCCGGAAGGGCTGAAGGACCGAAGGGCTCCGCGCCGCCTGAGCCACCTACACCCGCGTCCCCTCGAACTTGTAGCCGAGTCCCCGGATGGTCGTGATCCGGCTGGGCCGCGATGGATCCTCCTCGATCTTCGCCCGGAGCCGCTTGATGTGGACATCGAGGGTCTTGGTGTCACCCACGTAGTGGGGCCCCCACACCCGGTCGATCAGCGTCTCACGGGTGAGGACCCGGCCGGCGTTGCCCATGAGCAGCTCGAGCAACTCGAACTCCTTCAGGGGGAGCACGACCTGGCGGCCGCCGAGGAAGACCTCGTGGCGTTGGGGGTCGAGCCGGAGGTCCCCGACCTCCAGGGCGTCGGGGTACGCCGGCGCCTCGCCCGCCGGGGGGCTGCGGCGCAGCACGGCGCGCATCCGGGCGACGAGCTCGCGGAGGCGGTACGGCTTGGTGACGTAGTCGTCGGCGCCAACCTCGAGCCCGACCACGGTGTCGATCTCGCTGCTCTTCGCCGTGACCATGACGATCGGCACCCGGCTGCGGGTACGCAGCTCGCGGCAGACGTCGATGCCCGACAGCCGGGGCAGCCACACGTCGAGCAGGACGATGTCCGGGCGCACCTGGTCGAAGATGTCGAGCGCCTCGACGCCGTCGGTGGCGACCCTGACCAGGAACCCCTCGCGCTTGAGGCCGACGACGAGCGCCTCGACGAAGGACTCCTCGTCCTCGACGACGAGCACGGTCAGGGGGTCAGCCACCGGCGGTGACACCCCGGAGGGGCGCCGGTTGCGCCGGCAGGAGCAGCGTGAACGTCGACCCCTCCCCCTCCTCGGATTCCACCTGCACGTCGCCCCCGTGGTTGGCCGCGACGTGACGGACGATCGATAGCCCGAGGCCGGTGCCACCCGTGAGGCGGCTGCGTGCCCGGTCGACCCGGTAGAAGCGTTCGAAGATGCGCTCGCGGTCGCGTCGCGGGATGCCGATGCCCTTGTCGATGACGTCGATCCGTACGGCCTCCGCGCCGGCGCCGACCCGGACCAGCACCGGCGAGCCGGGCTCGGAGTACTTGACGGCGTTGTCGACGAGGTTGGTGATGGCGGAGAGGAGATCCCTGCGGTCGCCGGTGATCGTCAGGTGCGGGGGGACGGCCTCGACGTGCAGCACGATGTCCCGGGCGCGGGCGGCCGGTCGGATCGGCTCGACGGCGTCGCCCACCAAGCGGCCGACGGCCACGGGCTCGAACCTCGGTCGCTCGTTGGCTTCGATGCGGGAGAGGTCGAGGAGGTCGTCGATGATGCGGCCGAGCCGCTCGGCTTCGGCGGCGACGCGCACGGACAGGCGCGCCACGACCTCGGGGTCATCCTCCCCGTCGAGGGTCTCGGCGAGCAGCGACAGGGCTCCGACTGGGGTCTTGAGCTCGTGACTCACGTTGGCCACGAAATCTCTCCGGACGGCATCCAGGCGGCGGCGCTCGGAGATGTCCTCGATGACGGCGACGGCACCGAGCGGCCGGTCGAGGGAGGAGATCGGGAAGGCGCGGATCATGAGGTTGCGGCGGACGGGGGAGAACAGCTCGAGGGAGTGCTCGGCAGACTCGCCCCGCCTGGCCGTCTCGAGCAGGTCGGCGACCGCGCGCTCGGCGAGCACATCCCCGAGGCGAGCGCCGGAGCCGCTGGCGGCCAGGTTGCGGTACACCTCGTCGCCGTGCTCGTCGCAGACCACGACACCGGAGACGAGCACGTTGAGCGCCGCCGAGAGTCGGCTGCCGAGCTCCTCGGAGCGCTGGGCCCGCTCGGCGAGGTCGGTGGCGGCGGCCTCGATGTCGGCGAGCAGCTCGTCAGCGCCTGCTTCGGGGGCGTCGGCCGAGCCCGTGGCGACCGAGGCCTGATCGGCCACGCGCTGCAGCGCCAGCTCGAGCCGCCGCAGGTCGCTCAGCCGCATCAGCCGTCGTTCCTGGCTACGGAGATGGCGGGCCTTGCGGCGGTGAGGCGTGCGGTCATGCGGGGGCGCTCCTGCGGGTGCCGGACGAGCGGGCGTGCCACCAGCCACGGTAAGGGCCGATGGTGACGGGCCGGCCCCGCCCTCGTGAACACGGGGTGAACACGCCCTGAACTCTACGAGTCGCCAGTTGGCTCGGACTCCGCCGAAAGTCCCCGCCCCCACCGCCGCTCGCCCCTCCACGGGTCAGCGCCGGCCGCTCGTACCGCCGTTGCGCTGGGACAACCAGATTGTCAATCGGGGACCACGAGGATGAGCGGCAGAGCCGGCACCGCCGTGGTCGTTCAGCTCCTCGGAGCGAGGTAGCAGGCCCGGTGGAAGCGGCCGTTGCTCGCCTCGAGCACCCACGCCGACCCCTTGGCCTGCCGGGGCCGGTTTCCGAGGTCGAGGTGATCCTCGTCGGCCAGGGTGACGAGGACGTCGGGTATCACGTCGCCGTGGGTGCAGAGGGCCACCTTCTCGTCGGCGAGGGCACGCACCAAGGCGATGGCGGCGGCGGCGTTCCCCTCCGACAGCTCCTCGAGCACCTCGACCGGGAGGCTCAGGCGATCGGCGAGCGGGGCAACCGTCGCGGTGCAGCGCAGGTACGGGCTGGAGAGGACCCGCTGCGGTGCGTACGGCTCGAGCATCGCTGCCAGGTCCTTCGCCTGCTTGGCGCCCCGCGGGGAGAGCGGCCGGAGCCGGTCGTCACCGTCCCAGTCCTTCCGGGAGCCGGCGTGCGCGTGGCGGACGAGGAGCAGGGGCACGCCGACCAGTCTGCCAAAACCACGCCGGTGCCGGCTCGGCCGTGGTCCTGGCCTCTACCCTGGAGCCGATGGTCAAACCGGCCGCCCCCGAGGCGGCGCCCCCCGCCCTGACGCTCCGTCCGGCGCGGGCGCGGGCGCGGGCACGAGCCCCACTCGGCCCGGTTCGCCGGGTGGTCCGGGAGGTGGGGCTGGGGCTCGTCACCCTCGGGCTGGTGACGTTCCTCTTCGTCGCCTACCAGTTGTGGGGCACCGGGTTCACCGAACGCCACGACCAGATCGTTCTGCAGCGGCAGTTCCAGTCCCTGGGCCACGCCGCCTCCGCGCCGCGGCCGGTGGCGGCATCGGCGGCTCGGGCCACGCCCACCACCACCGCCAACCCCGCCGCCGGCGGTGAGCTGTCGCCGTCGACACCCATCGGCACGGCGATCGACCATCTCGTCATCCCGGCCATCTCGGTGAACAAGTACGTCGTGCAGGGCACGGCGGAGAACGACCTCATGCAAGGTCCCGGCCACTACCTGGGCACCCCGATGCCCGGTGAGCGGGGCAACGCAGGCATTGCCGGGCACCGCACGACCTACGGGGCGCCGTTCTTCCAGCTCGGGCACCTCCGCAAGGGCGACTGGATCTACCTCACCGACACCGCCAACCACACCTTCGACTACCGGGTGGTGGGCCACGAGGTCGTCCCGCCGTCGGACGTGTCGGTGCTCGACCCCACCCGTTGGGCCCAGCTGACGCTGACGACGTGCAACCCTCCGTACTCGGCGACGAGCCGCCTGGTGGTCATCGCCCGCCTCGTCGGGCGGCCGGCGGCCACGCCCCCGGCACCGGCGCCCGCCACTCCGGCGGCGGTAGCCGCGCCGGGCTCACGTGATGTCGTTCCGCTGCCGGCCGCCCTGCCGACCAGCCTCGGCACGGGGAACGCGAACGCGTGGGGACCCGCCGTCGGCTTCGGCGCGCTGGCCGCCGCGCTGTGGGTCCTAACCCGCGTCGCCATCGCCCGCCGGCGCGGGTGGCGCAAGGCACCGGTGCTGGTCGCCGGACTGGTGGTGTGCGCCGCTCCGCTGTGGTTCTGCTTCCAGAACGTCGTGCGGTTGCTGCCGCCGTCGGTCTGAGCGGCCGCCGTCAACCCGCCTCCGCCGCAACGGCGGCGGGGAGGGCATCGAGCACTTCGACGTCGCGCTCGTAGCTGAGCAGGGAGCGGGCCCGGTCCAACGGCACCCACCGGGCCTCGTCCACCTCGTTGGCGCCCGCCGGCGAGCCGGCGCCGGCGGTCATGGCCCAGTACCGGACGCGCTTGGTCCGCCCGCTGCGGTCGATGTAGGTGGTCGCCACCAACTCCGGCCCGAGACGCCCGACGACGCCGGTCTCCTCCTGGACCTCCCGGACGGCGGCGTCCTCGTCGGACTCGCCCGGCTCGAGCTTGCCCTTCGGGAGGCTCCAGTCGTCGTAGCGGGGCCTGTGCACGACCACGACCTCCAGCCTCCCGGAGGGCGCCCGGCGCCACAGCACCCCGCCGGCGGCGCGCACGAGGGGTTCGGCCGGCCCGCACAGCGGGCCGGGATCAACGGCGGCGGGCGGGTCGCTCACGACGCCCGGGCCGCCTCGCTCTCCCGCCGCATCCGGTCGCGGTGGCGGGTCGCGCCCTGGAGCCATTCGTGGGCGGAGATGCCGACCACCGTCGGCACCTTGTCCCACGTCCCGTCGCCCCGCAACTGCCAGGCGAGGCGATCGTCGGCCAGCTCCACCTCGAGGATCTCCCGCAGCCGAGCATGCAGGGCGGTGGGCACCGGGACGACGGCCTCCACCCGGCGGTCGAGGTTGCGCTCCATCATGTCCGCCGAGCCGATGTAGTACTCGCCGCTGGACGGGACCGAAGCCGGGAGCGGCACGAGGCCGTCGAGGGGCGGCTCCGGGGCGGGCTCCTCGCCGCCGGCGCCCGCCCCGAAGTAGTAGATCCGGGAGTGCTCGAGCCACCGGCCCACCAGGGCACGCACGCGGATGTTGTCCGACAACCCGGCGACGCCGGGGCGCAGGCAGCAGATGGCCCGGGTGACCAGATCGATGCGCACCCCGGCGGCCGAGGCGGCGTAGAGGGCGTCGATGACGCGCTGGTCGACGAGGTTGTTGAGCTTCCAGACGATGCGGCCCCGCTCCCCGTAGCCGGCCTCCCTCTCGATCAGCTCGAGCACCCGGCTGCGCAGGCCGGTCGGCGCGACCAGCAGCTTGCGGTAGGAGACCTGGCGGCTGTAGCCCGTCAGGTAGTTGAACAGATCGGTCAGGTCGGCACCGAGCTCCGGGGCGCAGGTGAGGATGCCCAGGTCCTCGTACAGCCGGGCGGTGGCCGGGTTGTAGTTGCCCGTCCCGATGTGGCAGTAGCGGCGGATGCCGTCGACGTCCTGGCGGACGACGAGGGCCGTCTTGGAGTGCGTCTTCAGCCCGACGAGGCCGTACACGACGTGGACGCCGGCGCGCTCGAGGGCCCGGGCCCAGCCGATGTTGGCGGCCTCGTCGCCGCGGGCCTTCAGCTCGACGAGCGCAGCGACCTGCTTGCCACGCTCGGCGGCGCGGATCAGGGCCTGGACGATGGGGCTGTCCCCCGAGGTGCGGTACAGCGTCTGCTTTATGGCCAGCACCCCGGGGTCCTCGGCGGCCTGGGTGACGAACGCCTCGATCGACATGGCGAAGCTCTCGTACGGGTGGTGCACGAGCACGTCACCGGCGCGGATGGCGGCGAAGACGTCACCGGGCCCGTCGCCGTGGCCCGCCAGCGCCGGCGGGACGCCGGCCACGTAGGGCTCGTCCTTCAGATCCGGGCGGTCGGCGACGTACACCGACCACAACCGGCCGAGGTCCAGGGGACCCTGGAGGTCGTAGACGTCCTCGGGGGCGAGGTCGAGCTCCCTCGCCAGCAGGGTCCGGACCTCCTCGGTGATGCGCTGGTCGACCTCCAAGCGGACTGCCCGGCCGAATCGCCGGCGGCGCAGCTCCATCTCCACGGCGTAGAGGAGGTCGTCGGCCTCGTCCTCCTCGAGGGTCAGGTCGGCGTTGCGTGTGACCCGGAAGGGGTGATGGCTCTCGATCTCCATGCCCGGGAACAGCACGGCGAGGTGGGCAGCGATCACCTGCTCCAGGGGGACGAAGCGGTGCCCGTCGGGAAGGGCGAGGAAGCCCGGCAGCAGCGGCGGCACCTTGAGGCGGGCGAAGCGGCGGTCGTCGGTCACCGGGTCGCGGACGATGACGGCGAGGTTGAGGGACAGGTTGGAGATGTAGGGGAAGGGATGTCCCGGGTCGACGGCGAGGGGCGTGAGGACCGGGAAGATCCGCTCGTCGAACACCTCCCGCAGCTGCCGGCGGTCGTCGTCGCTCAGCTCGTCCCACCCGCAGAGCCGGACCCCCCGCGCCGCGAGCTCGGGTAGCAACTCCTCGAACAGAACGTTGCGACGCCAGTCCAACAGGCTGTCCATCTCCCGGCGGATCGCCTTCAGCTGGTCGCTGACCGACAGGCCGTCGGGCGCCGTCGTCGCCACCCCGGCCGCCTGCTGGTCCTTCAGGCCGGCGACGCGGACCTCGAAGAGCTCGTCGGTGTTGGAGCAGAAGATGGCCAGGAACTTCAGGCGCTCGAGCAGCGGCAGCTCCGGGTTGGCAGCCAGCGCCAGCACCCGGCGGTTCCAGTCGATGGTGGACAGCTCGCGGTTGATGTAGCGGTGCTCTCCGTCCCCTGCCCCCTCGATGCTCTCCGGGGGGACGTCGACGCCGATGCCCAGGCGGGCAGCCGACGCGTCGCTCACCCTGTCAAGGCTGTCGCTCACCCCGTCAAGGCTACCGACTGCGCCCGGCCGCTCCCACGGGGAAGAGCCTGCCGCCCGCCTAGTTCCCGCCGCTGTCGTCGTCGGGCAGGCCGAGATCCCACTCGAGCAGGAGGTTCTCCCGCTCGGCGTCACGCGCCACGCGCTCACGGTTGCGCCGGAACTGCGGGTCGTGGGGCGGGAGCAGCAGCAGGCGGGCCATGGCCCGCTGGCGGAACTCCTCGATCAGCGCCCGGTCACCGAAGTCCGAGTCGACCCGCCAGTGGGGGGCGACGGGCCCGAGGTAGACGATGAGCACATGCCCCCGCGGCGGTGCGGTCTCTTCGGTTTGCTGCTGCGACATGGCCGGCCAGCCTAGGTCCGGGCGGAGGCAGGGCGGAGCCGGTTGGCAGCGCTGATGACCGCCTGCAGCCCGGCGTCGAGGGTGCTCGAGTCGATCCCGACGCCCCATGTGCTCCGCCCGTCGGGGCCGAGGACCTCGACGTAGGCGACCGCCGACGCCTCGGTCCCCTCCGTGAGGGCGTGCTGGTGGTAATC
>JAKAQB010000126.1 GCA_021811865.1 Actinomycetes bacterium
GGCGGGCCTGGCAGGCCACGGGCCGCAACGACCCCTGCCCCTGCGGCAGCGGCGCCAAGTACAAGCACTGCTGCCTCCCCACCCGACGACAATGACGGGTAGCGGCCGTCGCGTCCGGGCAGAGCGACGGAGGCCCGACCACCATCGAGGACCCATCTGCCCCGCCGGTGGCCGAAGGACTCGGCGTCAGGCGGCGCAGACGACGAGCACCTCGCCTGGGGGTGGCAGCGCATGTCGCGGTGCCGGTCGCGGCGCTCGCCAGCCGAGCACGGCGGCCATGCCCCGGTCGCGACGGGCGAAGCAGAAAGGCACTGGTTTTGTCGAACTCGAACGCCATCGTGGCGAGCAGTCACCGGCGGCCCTCGGAGACGCCGAGATGCCGTCGTGCCGCGGGCGGAAGGGGGCGACCGCCACGTGGGCGCCCCCGCCGCCCATGGCGAGCACGCAGCGCGCCGACAGCTCGCCAGCCGGGCTTCCCGCCCCGAGCAGGGACGTCACCGCGCGGTAAGCAGCGGCGATCCGCGCCACCTGCTCGGTCGTGGCGCCGGTCTTCGGGAAGTTGCACAGGTCAAGTTCCGAGGAGTGGTGTACGAAGCGTCGGCTGCGACGATCTCCGCATCAACCTGAGCTGACCACCAGGGATGGGTGACGAGCGCGGGACCGTCAAAGTCCAGCTCACAGACGGTGGATGACGTTCTCGGCACCGACATGCCGTCGACGGGCGGGATGGCGCCGGTGGCCAGGCTCGCTCGGGTGAGGTACTCGACCGCTTGGGCGACGTCATCGCCAGTGCCGACGCGCCCGACGGGAACGGCGGCACCGGCGGCGAACTGGGCTCGGCGCTGCTTCTCGGGCAGGAACGACCACCATGGCGTGTCCACCACGCCGGGGCTGACCGCGTTGACGCGCACGGGGGCCAGCTCTGCGGCGAGCGGGGAGACGATCCGATCGATCGCGCCGTTCACCGCGGCGAGCACGACCGTGCCGGGAAGCGCGGCGCGACGGGCGACGGCCCGGGCCGAATCTGCCCGGTGTGGTTCTGGTCGCCTGTTCGAGAAAGCCGTTCGGCGAGTATCTTCCTTGACGTGGGTCGTCGTGATCGGGGATCCCGTTGGGCGCCGGGGGCTGTCAGGTGACGCTGAGGCTGGTGAGCCTGACCTGGGACTCGCAGGGTCCGGCACGTCTGGCCGCGTTCTGGGCGGAGGCCCTGGAGTGGCGGATCGCTCCGCACACACCAGAGCGGCTGACGGTGACGCCGACGGACGCGACCGACTTCGCCTTCACCTTCGCCGCGTCGGATGAGGGGAAGGTCGGGGCCAACCGGATCCATCTGGACCTCAGCACCCAGTCCCTCGATGACCAACACGAGACTGCCGCCCGACTCGTGAGCCTCGGCGCCAGCCGGGTCGACATCGGTCAGGGACCCGATGCCCGGCACATCGTCTTGGCTGACCCGGACGGCAACGCGTTCTGCGTGCTGGAGCCGGGCAACAAGTTCGTCACCTCTGCGAGCCGGGTCGGGTCGCTCACCTGCGACGGCACCCGAGCGGTGGGCTGTTTCTGGAGCCAGGCACTCGCGTCGCCGTTGGTCTGGGAACACAACCAGGAGACAGCTATCCGGATCCCTGACGGCGCCCAGCAGTTCGTCACGTGGGGCGGACCGCCGGTGCCAGCGAAGCGAGGTAAGAATCGGCTGCACCTCGACGTTGCGCCACGGCCGGGCGGCGACCGGGAAGCCGAGGTGGAGTCGCTCCTTTCCCTGGGTGCCAGCCTGATCGACATCGGCCAGCGGGACGCGGAGTGGACCGTGATGGCCGATCCAGACGGCAACGAGTTCTGCGTGTACCGCTCCGCGTAGCGCCGGGCGGGTGGCTGCGCCGCACGGATGTTCGCTGCCAATGGGAGGAGCCGGCGTGATCAGCGCCGAGGCACGACTCGGAGAGCACGACGAGCGCGGAAGCCACCCGACAACCCAGCACCACTGTCGGTGGCGACGTAGCGGTGCCCGTAGCCGCCGATCGGGCGTGTCCGAACCGGCGCTGTCGTTGCGGGCTTTGGCCGCTGTCGGCGTCTCGACGCTCGGGACGCGCATGTCGTTCCTGGCCCTGCCGTGGCTGGTGTTGACCACCACCCACAGCGCTGCGCTCACCGGCCTGGTGAGCTTCGCCGAGATGGCCCCGTACGTGACCGTCCAGGCCCTGGGCGGTCCGGTCATCGACCGCGTCGGCGTCCGGGTGACTTCCGTCGGCACCGACATCGTGGCCGCCGCTTCATGGGGTGGTCCCCGTGCTCGGACTGGTCCACGCGCTCCCCGTCCCGGCTCTCGCCGCCCGCAACGTGCTCGTGCCCGGGGTGAACGATCTCGCCGGCGGATCCATCGAACGCGCCAGCGGCTTGTATGACGGTGTCAGCCGCCTCGCCACCCTGATCGGCCTGCCCGTCGCCGGGATCCTGGTCGTGATCATGCCTGCCACCGACGTGCTCGCCATCGACGCCGCCACCTTCGCCCTCTCCGCCTTGGCCGTCGCCACGCTCGTCCCGATCGGCGCCCAACCACAACATCACCACCCCGGCGACGCCCAGCCCGACAGCTACCTCACCTACTGCGCGACGGCTTTCGCTTCCTGGCCCGAGACCGGCTGCTGCTGGCGATCGCTGCCATGGTTCTGGTCACCAACTTCGTCGACCAAGCCGGCAACACCGTGCTCATACCCGTCTGGGCCCACAACATCGTTCACAGCTCCGTCGCCCTCGGCCTCGTCGGTGCCGCCTTCTCCCTCGGCGCCGTCGCGGGCAACGCCGCCACCACCATGCTCGCAGGCCACCTACCCCGGCGCTGGACCTACGCCGTCGGCTTCTTCGTCGCCGGCGCCCCCCGCCTCGTCGCCATCGCTCTCATCTCCTCCGTCTCTCCGGTGCTCGCCGTGACCTTCGTAGCCGGCCTCGGCGCCGGCGGCATCAACCCCATCCTCGGCGCCGTCGAATATCAGCGCGTCCCCCGCCACCTCCAGGCCCGAGTACTCGGCGTCATCGGAGCATCAGCCTGGGCCGGGATACCCATCGGCAGCCTCGCCGGAGGTCTCATGGTTTCCCTCGCCGGCGACCGCATTGCCCTGCTCGCAGCCGCCGCCGTCTACGCCTCCGCCACCGTTCCCCCGTTCCTCTTCCCCGTCCGGCAACAGATGAGCGCCCCACCAGCAGCAGGCCCCGGTATCCCGCTACCACACAGCCCGATCATCGACACCAGCACAGAACACGCCGATCTGGGCGCCGACGCACCCCGCCCAACGATCGAAGCATGAAGACGCCTTCGGTGCTCGGCGTCTTTGAGCGAAGCGCAGAACAACCAGCCAGAACGACCGGTTCGCTCCGACCGACGGGAGCGCAGAACGGCACCTCGGGAGCGCCGCTTGAGGCGAGCGCGGTGCCCCTGGGGCTCCTGGGCGGCGTGGCCACGCCGACGCCGGTATCCTTACTGGCGACGCGAAGTAAGGAGGCCTTGGTGGACGCAGCTGCGAAGGTGACGTCGAAGGGACAAGTGACCCTGCCGAAGGTCGTGCGCACTGCGCTGGGGATCAAGGGGGGCGACGAGGTCATCTTCCGAGTGGAGGGCAGCCGGGCCGTGCTGGCCCGGACACCGGACTTCCTCGCCCTGGCTGGGACGATCCGCGTGCCGGCGGCGAAGCGCAACGTGGCCTGGGACGAGGTGATCCGGCGTACACGGTCCGCTCGGGCTGCGACGCGCCGTTGAGCGCCTTCGTGGACACCAATGTCCTGGTCCGGCACTTGACAGGCGACCCGGCGGACCTGGCCGCGCGAGCGACCGCCTACCTCGGTTCGGTGCGAGAGCTCCTGCTCACTGACCTCGTGGCGGCCGAGACCGTGTATGTGCTGGAGTCGTTCTACGAGGCGCCCCGCAACGAGGTGGCCAGCGCGCTTCGGTCGCTCGTTGCGTTCGAGTCGCTCGTCTGCGTGGACCCAGCGCTACTCCTCCGAGCGATCGAGGTGTACGAGACCGATCGCCTCGACTTCGCCGAGGCTTACCTTGTCGCCTGCGCCGAGAGTACCGGGGTGGGCAAGGTAGCGTCCTTTGACCGATCCATCGACCGCGTGGACACCATCGAGCGGATCGAGCCACCACCCCTCTGATCTGACAGCGCAGCAAGGAGAAGATCCGCCCGAGAATCCGGCGTCACGACCATCGGAAACGGCGCCGAACGACACATCAGGTGTGCGTGGGGCAGGAAGGTGGAGGGCCCGGAGCCGCTTGTGGCGTGTGGCCGATAGCCATGAGATGACTAGTTGCGGCGAGCATCTCTGGGTCGTGCTCGGTGAGGCGAGCGGCGATCATCAGCGCCTCGCGGCGGTGCGGGTCGGCCCGTCGCCGTTCGAGGTCGGTGACCACGAAGCCAGGGCCCTCCACTCCAACGATCTCGACCGACTCGAAGCCAGCGCGAGTGACCTCGACCGCGAGCTGCCGGGGCAGGTGCAGGAACGCGGCGGTGAAGGGGCCGCCGGGTCGTGCGATCAGCTTCCCGGTGACGACGATGGTTTCGATGCGGGAGAGCTCATCGGGATTGTTGAAGTCGGTCGAGGTGGATGAGCTGGTCGAGCAGTGCCGCGAAGCGGGAGATCGCCGTTGCGATGAGGAGTCCACCGGGCCGGAGGACTCGGCGTGCATCTCTTACCGTAAGGCGACCATCCGATCGTCCGCCTCGAGCAGGTGGTAGAGCGGGCCCATCAGCAGCACCACATCGACGCTTGCGTCGGTTTCCTCCAGCCGTCCTGCGTGACCCACCCGAGCGTCGATGCCCATAGATCGGGCCCGCTCGACGTGGCGACGAGCTGGGTCGACCAAGCGAACCCGGTGCCGTCGCTCCAAGAGCCAACGGCTGTAGACCCCTGGCCCGCCGCCGACATCGAGAACGGACGCCGGCGGAGGCGGCAGATGTTGCTGGAGGAGCTCAAGTGTGCGGGCGAGCTCGAGCGGGCCTGCGAGCGCATGATCTTCGAGACGGCCTTCTTCGCGCCCCGACTCATAGAACTCGAGGACTTCGGGCGGCACGCCGGGCATCACCAACTCCGCTGCCGGTCAGCCTCGCCAAAAGGGCGGGCAGGGTTCGCGACTATCGGGACCCGAAGCTCACAGGCCTCGGCCTCCATCGATTCGAGGCCGCCTCGCTCGCCACGGATTCGACTGTAGAGGGGCGACTTGAGAGGGGCTGGACAGTTTCCGTCTACCTCCCGGCCCGGCCTGGGCGAGTACCGATACGCTCCTTGGCGCTGCGCCTGCAGCCGCCGGGGCGCCTGCCGGTACCCTCACCCAGCCGCCTGGGTTCTACCCGGTCTACGAAGCCGGTGGACCGGCCGGCTCGTCGCCCCAGCTGACCGGGGTGGTCGTCCCGGTCGACCAGTCGGAGCGCAAGATGGCATAGCCGACCGCGTCGCAGGCGCCCTTGGGGCTGGACCACGCCTGGCGGTAGTAGGCCTCCTTCGCGTAGCCGCAGCGGGCGAGCACGGCACGCATCGCCCAGTTGTCGGCGCGGGTGGTCGCCTCGATCCGCTCCTTGTCAGCCCAGGTGGAGAAGATACGGGAAGTGAGCCACCGCACGGTCTCGGTGCCGTAGCCATTCCCCCGGGAGGCGGCTGCGATCCGCAGGTCGAACATCGGTGTCGGATCGCCCAGATCGAAGATCACCACCAGCCCGATCCGCTCGCCACCGCGTAGAGCCCACTGTCAATGGCCAAGTTCTGGTCCCCGCTGGTGTCGAAGTCTCCGTCACCCAAGCGTCGGAGCACCACGGCATGGTCCAGGCGGGGCTCGGGATGGAACGGCCAGTCGCTGCCCGTGAGAAACTCGACCAGCGAAGCGTCGGCCGAACGATCGTGGGGGACGAAACGGAACTCGTCGGCGGCCGCGCCGCTCGCGGCCCCCTCTGCCTGCTCGCCGGACCGGTCCGCCCGTGCTGAGCCCCGACCGATCACCGAAGAAGTCTCGCAGACAGCGCGCCACCACGCATCCCCCGGGGTGCAGAACAGCACGCCAGAACGACGAGGCAGTTAGTTAGGCAGCACACGAGCGCAGATCGGCACTTCGTCAGCGGGGTCTGGGTGGGCATCCCACCGATGGTTGGTTGGCCGAGCCACTGCCGCTGCAGGGTCGTCACCACGTGTCCGGTTGTTGCCGGTTGGCAGCTTGGGCTTGTAGTTCGCTTCGGGCGGCCTTGCCTCCCTGTTCTGAGGTCCGGGAGGATGGCCCCGGACAGGTGGTAGGGGACGAGCGAGTCGGCTAGGACAGGACCGCCTCGACTTCGATCTCGACCTTCCAGCGCTCGTCGAGCAGTCCGGCGACGACGACCATCGTGGCCGCAGGGGCCGTACCGGCGAAGGCTCTGCCGTGCACTGCGCTCACGGCGTCGGCCTCGGCGGCCGAGGTGAGGAACATGCGGGTGCGGACCACGTCCGCCAAGGCGGCGCCCACCTCGTTGAGGGCAGCCTCGATGATCTCCAAGCAGCGCTGCGCTTGGACGCCGGCATCAGGATCGCAGTGGCCGTCGGGCCACACCGGAGCGGTGCCCGACACCAGGACCCGGTCGCCGACGCGCACAGCCCGGCTGAAGCCGATCGTTGCCTCGAACGGCGAACCGGAGGACACACGCTGGCGATGGGCTGCCACCGGGCAAGTATGCCTGGTGGCTGTCAAGCCGGGCCGGGCTGCTATCCGCCTGGAGGAGGCGCGGACCATCCACCCGGTCCGTCCGGCACGACGTGCCGGATCCGGCGTGCCCGGGGCCGCCGCCGCTGCGGGCTGTCTTCGGATCGGCATTGGTCTGGCCGGGGAGGCTGCGATGATCGCAGGGTGGGAATCGACCGCAGCTTGCTGTTCCGCTTGGCTACCAGCGTCCGCTTCGAACGCGGCGTCAAGGCTCTGCCGGGAGCAGAGAGCGTGGCGTGGCAGGCCGCATCCTGCTACGTCGCCGGCCGGTCGCTCTCCGACGCCATCGCCGCCGCAAGAACCCTCGTCGGGCCGGCCCCCTGGG
>JAKAQB010000127.1 GCA_021811865.1 Actinomycetes bacterium
GGCTCATACTGCTCCCGACGCTTGGCGGCGACACCTGGCCTTGTTACTCGACGGATTCCGTGCCGATGCGGCTCACCCCCTTCTTGTGGAACCGATGCCGCCTTTCCCGACCGCGACGATGTCGGACCTTGCAACCAGCACCGAGATTGGAGAGTGAGTTGGCAACCAGCAGAAGAAGCAACCTGGGAAAGGTCGTTGTGCACCGGACGATGTCGCTCGACGGGTTCATCGCAGGCGTTGACGATGCGATGGATTGGATCTTCGACTACGTGGTTGCCGACGGGGTTCCCGAGATGATCGCTGCTACTGGAGCGATTCTCGCCGGTCGGCGAACCTATGAAGTAGGAAGGCGTGATGCTGGCAAGGAGACCGGCGAGGCGTATGGCGGCGCCTGGTCGGGCCCGCAATACGTCCTGACGCACGATCCACCCGAGAACGCGCCGAACGCCGACGTTGTGTTCCTGACCGGCGACATTCGCGAAGCCGTTGACGTTGCCCTCCGGGCCGCTGGCGGCAAGAACCTCGAGATCTTCGGGGGCGAGGTCGCCAGCCAATGCCTGAGACTCGGTCTGGTCGATGAACTACTCGTCCACATCGTTCCCGTTCTGCTGGGCGATGGCATCCGCTTGTTCACCTCGACAGGTGGAACCCACATCGATCTGGAGACGCGCGGGACCGCGCAGTCGGGATCGGTCACCACCATTCGTTGTCGCGTCGCAAGTCTCATTGTGAGCTAGCCCACGTTTCGTTTTCATCGTCCCTGTTGAGTTCGGGCGGTTTGGTGGGCCGGCGACAACTCGAGCACGACCGGTGAGGCGTCCTTGGATGTAAGCCTGCCACGGTACTTGCCACGGTTATTCACCAGTCCTGTGCGAGGACGGAGGCTAAGTGAAGTCACGCAAGTGGGACGATCACTAGTGTTTCACTGACTCCTGGCACAGTGAGGCACACCTTGGCACAGGTTGCCGGGGCCTGCAAAGCCCCGTACTCCGGTTCGAATCCGGACGCCGCCTCCAGGATGGACGAAATGCTGCCCCGGTACTTGCCACGGTAGTTTCCCGGGGGCAGTTTCCGGTAAAACAGGCCCCTTCCGAGGCGCAGGATCGAAGGTCAGTTCCGGGGTGTTCATTCTGATCTGGGCGGTGTTCAGTTTTCGACCGTCAGCGACAGCCACGCAAGCTACAAGCCGATCGCTGCGAGCCTCCTCCGCACAATCGAGCCGGACAGTCTGGAAGAGCGGCGCGAGCGTTGACGGGATCCAAAGCTTTCGCACCGCAGAGGTAGGGCGCACCGCAACCGCTGGGCGAAAGCCATCAAGGGAAACTGCTGACCGCCGACACGGCGGCTGAACAGAGACGGGCAGCAGGGTTTCGGAGTCGAGGGTCGGCGAACTGTTGACGTCCGGACAGCCGACAAACGATGACGATGCGAAGGTCGTAGTGGACTGCGTCGCGAGCCGTCATCGGACGCGAAGCGAGGAGAGGTTGCGGGTGATGCGCAGGACACCGATGGCGCCCGCCGCGCTGGCGGCCAGCATCACGGCGGCGGTTGCTCCCAGGAGCGGATTGACCGGAGCGCCTCCGGGGTTCGAGTTCAAAAAAGATGGTGCGTCAGCGGCAATCGCAGCCCACCATGTGGAGGTAGCGGCGAGGATCACCGCCATCGTGGCAGTGACGATCACAGCCAGAGCCGCCTCGGCGAGAAGCACGGACCGGGAAAAATTGACCTGGCGGGCTGCGATCACGGCCACCAGGGTCCACAGGCCGAGGGTCAGTGCCATCAGGGCCGCCCAGGCAATGAAAACGGCGCCGTACGAGCCGCTGCCGACGTTTCGCTGCTGACTGTTGAGATGGTGAGCCCACAGTAGGAGAGGAACGGTTGCGCCCACCGTGACGGCGGTGACCGTCAGCGCCCGCATGATGTGGCCGCGCACGGCAGGCCAGCCGCCGGATCGAAGGAATCGGACGAAGGCGGGCAACGCCACAGCCGTTCCGAGGAGAACCGCGAAGCCGCTCACCGCGGCGAGCACCTGTACCAGACCGTAGGCCAGGTCAGCGACGGCGTGGGATGCGGGGGGCAGGTGGCTGTCGATGCCGCCGGGCAGGGCGTTGTCGAAGTGTTCGGAGAACTTGGCGAAGCTGGAGCCGGCGAGCACAAACCCGGCCCAGCCGACCAGCACCAGCAGCGCGCCGGCTCGTACCCGGTCGCTCGGCGGCGCACTGTCACCGGTCAGGCCGGACTGGCGGGCTCGCTCGCGCAGACCCCCGACCAAGAGGGACATGCGTGCTCGCGCCGGCGGCCGGCCCGATCCGTAGCTGTCCTGCATAAATAGCACGAGTTCTTCGCCGTAGTGGTCCCGCCAGGGCTTCGGATACCACCGCAGCCAGGGGTTGAGCTGGCGGTTGGGGCTCATGCGCCGAGACCGTGGCCGAGCGTGACATTGAGAGCCAAACGGGAGGCGCCGACCCGGGCCAGCTGTTGCATTTCGCTGATCGCCTCGGCCAGGACTGCCTTGCCTGCGGCTGTGATCCGATAGGGACGGCGGCGGTCGCTGCTGGGCAGAGCCTCGATGAGCCCTCGCTCTTCCAGCCTGGTGATCGCCCCATACAACGCCCCAGGGCCGAGCGACGCTCCGGCGAAGCTCTCGATGTCCTTGGCCAGAGCATGCCCGTGCTTGGGGCCTTCGGCCAGGCTGGTCAGAATGAGCAGTGGCGGATCATTGGCCTTACGGGGCCTAGAGGACCCTTCGCGGCGACTCATAAGTGCAAGATACTACGTCTTGCGTAGCTACGCAACACGTAGATATCGTCGCCGCGATACTGGCAGCCTTCCACCCGCCTCTATCCTTTGGCCCTGCGACTTGCGACGACCTGAGGCTCATGGCGGGATGCGGCAGCCAGCGGGCGAGACGAATGGTCCTGGGTGGGCCTATCGACGGGTCGGCGCTCAGCCTCTCGGATACCGTCTATCTGGAGAGTGTCCCATATCAGGCGACCATAACGTCCCGCGTCCGCTCAGCGCGGGTGTCCTCCAACGCCGGATTGGGGTGCGTTATCGCTGTCGAGGTGTGGCTACTCAGCGCGATCAGGCCGATCGATCGAGCTGCTGATCCGGGCCGCCCCAGGTTAATCCGAGCCCGCTCCTTTCCGAGCCTGCGCAAGCGTGGAGGAACTCGCCTCCCCATAATCCCCTTCGGTGTATGGCTTGTAGCCTCAGTTGGGTGGAGGAGACAGGACGGTCCGTCGACCCGATGGGTGAGCGCGCCTGTAGTCGAGACGCGCGAGCGCTGATCGCGGCATATCACGAGGAGCAACTGCAGTTGCTCCTGGAGCGGGTGAGGGAAGGTTTCGACAGGATGGCTGCCGGAGAGATCGACGTGTTCGATCTCGACCAGCTCATCTACCATTACAAGCGCTCGGCGGCGGAGTTGTGGAAGTTCTGCGGGTCCTCGGGCGGGGCGTGGTTGCGAGCGGCGCAGACGTTGGCCCTCTTGCGCGAGGAGGGCGATGAGCCGGACTGGTGGGAAGCAGGATCTCCCCGGGGGCGGCGTGGCCGAGAAGACTGACAGCGGCGCGTACCGATGGGCGTTCAAGCCGCGGTTTCGCCGGCATGCTTTCGGTTGGAGATCCCAGCCTCCGATCCAGCGCATCAAGGAGGCGATGAGCGAAATCAAAATGGTGGCCCGCCGCGACCCGGTGCTGGCGGGCGAAGGCGCTGTGGTGCTGTTGGAGCGGTTATCGCCAGCGCTGGAGCACGTAGACGGTTCCTCTGGGGCCATTGGCACGGCGGTGAACAACGCGATCTCCATTCTCGTGCCGCTGATCGCCACGGCACCCGCAGACGCCAAGACTCGCGAACGTTGGCTGGAGCGGCTTTTTGCGGCTCACGAGGCCGACCGCATTCCCTACATCGAGACGCTGACCGACTATTGGGGGGAGTTGTGCGGGTCCCCCGAGGTGGCCTCGGCCTGGGCCGACGACCTGATCGGGATCACACGGATGGCCCGCAGCTCCGACCCGAACCTTCGAGGTCATTTCCATGGGACGGCCGCGTGCCTGAGTGCCCTCTACCGCGCCGAGCGCTACCAGGAGATCCTCGACATCCTGGCATCGGAGAGGATGTGGCACTACCGGCGATGGGCCGTAATGGCTCTGGCCGCGATGGGCCGTAAAGCTGAGGCGATCCAGTACGCGGAGTCGTGCCGCGACTCGTGGACGCCCGACAGGGAGGTCGATGCTGCCTGCGAGGAGATCCTGCTTTCCTCCGGCATGGTCGACGAGGCCTATGCCCGCTATGGACTGCGGGCCAACCGGGCCGGTACCTATCTGGCGACGTATCGGGCCGTGGCCAAGAAGTACCCCCTCAAGAAGCCCGCGGACGTCCTGGCTGACCTGGTGGCCACGACGCCCGGGCAGGAAGCCAAGTGGTTCGCCGCGGCGAAGGAAATCGGCCTGTACGACGAGGCGCTGGCTCTTGCCCAGAGCGGTCCCTGCGATCCGAGGACGCTCACCCGAGCCGCCCGGGATCTGGCCCAACGCCAACCTGAGTTTGCGGCGGCCGTGGGTCTGCTGGCCCTGGAGAGGCTGGCCCAGGGATACGGGTACGACATCACCGGCGCCGATGTGTGGGCCGCCTACCAGCACACGATGAAAGCAGCAGAACTCGCTGGCCGATCCGACGAAGTCCGCGACCGGATCAGGCAACTGGCCGCTGGCGAAGGCTCCGGTGGCTTCGTCGCCAGGGTCCTGGCCGCCGAACTCCACCGTTGAGACAGCGCGCCATCATCCATGTCGCCGGGCCCGAAGGAGCAGGCAAGACCATGTTCATCGAGACGGTCTTGCATCGGGTCGACCCGCCGATACTGGTGGCCCGCTGCCGCCGCGGCGACCGGCTCGGCGAAGCGGAAGAGACCTCACCTCGTACGGAGCCCGAGCTGCGCCGCTACCTCGACGCCGGCGCCGATGGAGTTGCACGGTTCGACTTCCCGGACGGCGCCACCAGCCGCGACGACTTCTTCATGACCGACCTAATGGCCGAGTACTCCAGGGGCGTCGTTCTCGAAGGAGAGAGCCCGCTTTCCTCTGTCGATCTGGCAGTGTTCGTCGCCCCTGCGCCCCACCCGCGCGAGCGACTCTTCGTTCGCCGGTCCGCCTCCCGTTCTAATCAGCGCAAGCAAATCACCGACCTCGAGAAGCGGCTCGACGGCCCGACAGCCGTTGCCGAACTGATGGGACAACTGGTCGGGGAGCCCGTGGCCGCGATGTTGCGGGCTCGCCCCGACCTGATGGAGGCGGTCCGGGTTGAAATGTTGGAGAAGCTCGGCCAAGTTGGGCACTCTCTGGCGCCTTCGCCAAAGCGGTGGACGATCAGCGAGCGCTACGCCGGCATCGAGCGGGCACAACTCGTGATCGTGAATGTCCGCGATGAGGACGAGCGTCGGAGAGCCGACGATCTCCTGTCCGACTTGGTCAAGCTGCGCCAGGACAACGAGATCCTCTCGGACGTTCTCGGATACCGCAGCAACCGAATCCCCATCACCGCGGTCGCGGCCAACCTTGCCAACCCCGCTGACCCGGGCCTGAAGAAGGCCATCGCCAAGGTCCGGCGCGTCGTCCAGTCCAGATCCAACTAGCTGAGACGCCCGACTGAGAGGAACTGTTCGTGCAAGATGAGCGGAGCCGCAAAGACGCAACCCTCAGTGACAAGACCGCGCGCTAGGTGGTCGGGCCCGACGCAGGCATCGCGACCATCGCGTTGAGCTCACGCGAAGGGGCTCCAACGCCGCAGCACGGTGGTGAGCGTCTCAACGAGGCGCTCGAAACTGCGCTCGAGGTCAACCGGGAGTTCGAAACCGCCCTCGGCCTCTAATGACACGAAGCCGTGCAGGGCGGATCGGAAGGTGCGTATGGCGTCGATTGCGTCGTCGCCATGAAGCCCGAGGGGTTCGATCACCGCGGCGACGACGCTGACGACGCGATGACTCGCCGCCTCGTCCTCGACGTCACCGGGCAGTGGTGCTCGCTGCGCCGCTTGGTACCGGCCCGGATGCTTTCGAGCCCAGTCGCGGTACGCCCGGGCCATGGCCGCGATGGCGTCGCCCCGACTGCGTCCGATCGCCGCCCGACCGAGGACGTCGCCCAGTTCCGCCTTGGCCCGGATAGCGACGTGGTGCTCGAGTGCGCCCAGGCCATCGATGTGCTTGTACAGCGACGGTTGGCGCACGCCGAGCCGCCCGGCCAGCGCCGCCAGAGTGAGCTGCCGCAGCCCCCCGTCATCGATCATGCGCTCGGCTTCGACGATCACTCGCTCGGTCGTCAGTCCGGCCCTAGGCACGTCGGTCAAGTCCCGAGAGAAAGCGCAGCGTCGCCGCCACGGTCCGATCAGGTTGCTGGGACTGCGGGTAGTGACCGGCGTCGGGGACCATGACCACGTCGGCGTGCAACCGATCGCCGATCCACCGTGCCTCGGCGGCGGGATCGGGGAAGTCGGGATCCAGTTCGCCCATCACGACCATGGTGGGTGCGGCGACGCGTTCGAGGGACGCTTCGGCCGCGTCGTGGCGAAGCCGTGACGTGCGCGAGAATGCTCGGGCGTAGCCGGGCCGACGCAGTGAATCGACGACCGCGTCGCGATAGACCTCGAAGTCAGACGGGCGGCTTCCTGCGTAGAGCTTGGGAAGGTACGCCCGCCAGAATCGGGCGGCCCACGTCGGCGCCAGGGCGATCCGCTGCACGAGGCGTTGCCGTGCGCTCGACAGGGGTTCGCGTACGAAGGGTCCGATCAGCAAGAGTCCGCGGACCGACTCGGGCCGGTCGGCGGCGACTAGCGCGGCCGCCGCCGCGCCCATGGAATTGCCCACGATGACGGCCGGTCCCCCCAGCTCCTCGATCAGTGCGGCCACGTCGCCGGCCGTCTCGACGTCGCCATAGGTGGCGAAGGACGCATCACTGTCGCCATGTCCGCGAAGATCCATCACCGCCACTCGGTAGTGGTGGC
>JAKAQB010000046.1 GCA_021811865.1 Actinomycetes bacterium
GCCGAGTGGGGACCCTCTGCACCCACTCTCCTGGAGATGGCGTGAGCAAGGTTCGCTCGGGCGAGTCCCCCGGCCAGTCGGGCCGGCTCGGATCACCCCTCGCGCGAGACACCCTATCGATGGGCCCCGCTTGGTTCGAAGAAGAGTTCATTCGACCGGGTGAAGAAGTGGAGGAACTTGGCCCCGAGTGGTCCCTCCGACTCCACCTGCGAGCGATAGCACGCCAGTGCCTCGAGCTTCTTGTCGTTGAGGCCACGGGTACGCACCTTCACGGGACGGCCGAGGCCACGCTGGCGGTGCACGGAAGCAATCCAACTCAGAGGATGCTGCCAGCCCCAGACGACATACTCGAGGTGGCGGATCGGCAATGCCTGAGCCGCCCGCCGTGTCGCTTCAGCCACGGCGACATGGTCGGCATGTATGTCAAAGGGGCTCGGGGCGGCAAGCACCTGAGGACGATGCTGGCGGAGGAGTTCTGTGAGATCGTCGATGAGCTCGTCGACGTGGTCTGTCACCTTCGAGTCTTCGTACCCCAGCATAAGTACGTCACTCGGTGCCACACCGAGCATCTCGGCAGAAGCCGCGAGCTCCGAGCTACGGATCGCGGCGTACCCCTCAGGGTCCACAGCGTTGGGCCCATACCGGCCGTCGGTGACGCAGACGATGACCGGCTTGAGGTCACGAGCGGCACTGGCGGCGAGCAGGGCACCACACGCAAGGGTCTCGTCGTCGGGATGCGGTGACACGACGAGGAGTCTCCCGGCCTCCACGACGTCAGAGACATCGGTGGCGATCAGCCGGAGACCAGCATGGAGGAACGGCGCCACGATCTCGGCGGCGCGGTGCCGCAGTCGGCTCACCGCGTGCAGAGTCGGGCGAGTGAGATTGAGCAGTCCGCCTGTCGCCACTCTCTTATAGTCCCACCGACGGCGCACAGGATGTCATGAGTTGGTCACGAATAGTGGTCGCCCCGTGCCGTGCAGTGGGACGGGCCTTATCATGCGCCTCATGGTGATCGGGGTATCGGAGGAGCCCCCGCCCCCTTCTCATCAGGGCCGCCGAGCAGTTCGGTTGAGCTGCTTCCTCGGCAGCCCCACAGAATGGGGCGGGATGGAGATCGTCGTCAGTCGCCTCCTTGCGGGCCTCCCGCAACGCTACGAGGTCACGGTGATGGCGGTGTCGCCGTCGGTGGCTGAGCGCCTCGTCGCCGAGCGCCCTGGCAGCAACGTCCTGCTCCTCCCATCGATCTCCGGGAAGCAGAACCTCATCGGGATCTGCCGCTACATCTCCACCCTCTCCCGGCACCGGCCGGACATGCTCTTCGCCAATCTCGGCCAGCTGTACGCGGGTCAGTACGCGTTACTTGCGGCCGCCGTTGCCCGCATTCCCACCGTGGTGGCAGTGCACGGCGTTTTTCCCCATAAACACCGCCCACTCACCGATCCGCTCCTCCGGATGCTCATGCGTCACATGGCGGCCTTCGTTGGCGTCTCGTCCCATGTGTGCCGCGCCATCGAGTCAGAGTTCCGCCTGCCGGGGAGCAGGGTCCATCTCGTCTACAACGGGGTTCCGTCGATCGAGGAACGCATCCCACCGCCCCGCGGCGATGGTCCGATGGTGATCGGCGCAGTAGGCCGCCTCGCCTGGGAGAAGGGACTGGACGTGCTCGTGAGAGCGATGGCGTCGCTCCCCGACTGCAGGCTCGTACTTGCTGGAGCAGGCCCATGTCGCGATTCACTGCAGGCACTGAGCCGAGCGGTCGGAGTGAGCGAGCGGATCGACTTCGTAGGTGTCGTTGAGTCATCGTGGCCGGAGAATCTCGGGCTTGACGTGGTGGCTGTTCCGTCGCGAAGCGAGGGGTTCAGCCTGACTGCTGTTGAGGCGATGCGAGCAGGCTTGCCGGTTGTGGCGAGCGACGTCGGCGTCCTTGTGGAAGTGCTTGGGCGCCGCGGCACCGTGTTCGTGCCCCCCGATGACCCTGATGCCCTTGCGAGAGCACTTCGTGAACTCGCGGACAAGCCTGAACGACGTGCTGAGATGGGTCGAGCCGCCCGCCTTGCTGTCGACGGTAGGTACACGGTCGAGGAAATGCTCGAGAAGTACATTCGTCTCTTCGACTCGGTGGTGGCGTAGCGATGCGCCGTGTCACCCTGCTGGCAGGGGAGGGTATCGGCCCGGAGGTCATGTCCGTCGCCCAGCAGATCGTCGAAGCGGTCTCCGACCTCAGGTTCGAGCCGGCCGATGTCGGCCTCGTTGCGCTTGATGCGGTGGGCTCGGTGCTGCCGTCCTCGACCCTCGAGGCGATTCTCCGGAACGGGGTAGCGCTGAAAGGGCCGGTCGCCACGCCGGCCGCCTTCGAATCGTATCGCTCCGTCAACGTCGCGATGCGGAAGCCGCTCGGGCTGTTTGCACAGCTGCGAACGGTCCAGAGCTGGCCGGGTCTCGGGGTACCCGAAGGCGTGAACCTTGTGATCGCCCGCGAGACGACCGAGGAGTTCCTCGCGGGGATCGAACTTCCGAGTGGCTCTGCGACTGCCCGTCGGATCCTTCGACTCGCCGTCGAGGCGACCGGAGCAGATGTCGACCTGTCGAGCGCCGTCTCGATGAAGCTCGTGTCGGTGGAGGCAACGAGGCGGTTCTTCGGGCTCGTGTTCGCCTGGATGCGCGAGACGGGTCGTCACCGGGTGACAGTGGCGCACAAGGCGACGATCCAAAGGTCTACCGACGGGCTCTTTCTCGAGACGGCGAGAGAGATGGCCGCGATGGAGCCATCTGTCGAGATGGACGCGATGCTGGTGGACAGTCTGGCCGCCGAGCTCTGCAGACGGCCAGCCGACTTCGACGTCATCGCCTGCCCGGCGCTCTACGGCGACATCCTCTCCGATCTGGCCGCTGGGCTGATGGGCGGCTTGGGGCTCGCGCCAGGGGTGAACCTCGGCGGCGACGTGGCGGTATTCGAGCCGGTTCACGGAACGGCACCGAAGCTCGCAGGCGCGGACAGGGCGAACCCGACCGCCGCCGTCCTCACCGCTGCGATGCTTCTCGACTGGGTAGGTGAGCACTCCGCGGCCGACGCCGTCCGGGAGGCGGTCGCCTCCGTCTTCCGCCGCCGGGTCGGAGCTACCTACGACGTCGCAAAACGGCTGCGGTGCGACGTAGTCGGAACGTCTCGCTTCGGCGACCTGCTCCGCGAGGAGCTGTCGCGGTGAACAAGTCCCCCGCCACCCGATCGCACCCAACGTGCTCGCACGGTGGTGGTCACCTCCGCGGAACACCACCCATGACGCGGCTACTGGCCGCCGCCTCGCGGACCGCCAGTGGGCGTGCTCTCGCGAGTCGTGTGGAGCTCGCACGCATCCGCGCGGCGACCGGACTGCGATCCGACCAGGGTAGGGCGTCAAGCGTCTCTGCTCAGCTGTCGGCAAACCACAATGCCACCTACCGCCGCATCTGGGCAGAGGCGGCGAGCGAGGTCGGCGCCGAGATGGAGGAGTTCTCTCCTGGTTACTTCCGCTTCCGACGGGGGAGCGCGGAAACGGTGACCTGGCGGCATCATGTCATGCTCGACTCGCCAGCGACGACCACATTGGCAGGTGACAAGGCGCTACTGCGCCGTATGCTTGCCGACGCCGGAGTACCGGTCGTGCAGGCCGCAGTGGCTAGCCCGAGCGACCCTGCTGATCTGCTCGCCTTCCGGGCCCGGATCGGCGGTCAACTTGTCGTCAAGCCGGCACGGGGTACGAGCGGAGGTGCCGGGGTGACCTGTGCCGTGCAATCCGAGGACGATCTCGTTCGGGCCTGGCTGGTCGCGCGGCGGCACTACCCGGAGGTGCTCGGCGAGCAGCAGCAATCAGGGACGGAATACCGCCTACTCCTGCTCGATGGCCAGCTCCTTGGCGCGGTGCGTCGCTATCCCGCAAACGTGATCGGCGACGGCCGATCGACCGTCCGAGATCTGATCGCGGTGGTCAACCAAAGTCGGCTCGCCAGCAGTCGACGTGACGTGTCCCGTCTCATCCCGATCAACCTCGAGTGCATCCTCGTGCTGCGCCAGATAGGGCTGACTCTCAAATCAGTTCCCCGAACCGGTGAGGCAGTCCGTGTTAGCGCATCCGTCAGTGCGAATGGCTCGGACGACAACGAGTCGTGGCGGCAGCTGTCACCCGAGTTGTTGGCGTCGGCGGCACAGGCGGCCAAAGTCGCCCAGCTCCACCTGGCAGGGATAGACCTCGTGACCGATGACATCCGGGCGCCGCTCGAAGGCCACGGTGTAATCCTGGAAGTCAACGCGACACCGGGGCTTCACTATCACTACCAGGTGCGTCAGTCGGATGACTGTGAGCGGGTGGCAGTGCCTCTGCTCGACCACCTCCTTGTCTGAGCCCGAGCTTCCGCACCACACGCTTGGGCGTGTTCCTGGTCCGGCGTAGGATGAGGGCACCCGTCGGCGCTGGGTCGCGTGCGTCAAAGACCGGTAGCGCGTGACGGTGAGCTAGGCTCCTCAGCCACTTGCCCGTCGTGAGTTCCCGCGCCTCGCGATAGCTGCGATAGGCGCGCCAGTCTGCGCGCGGAACCCACTGGTATAAGCCGTCTACGAAGCTTGCCGGGACAGGCTCGTCGATACCGCGTGCCGCTTGATAGGCGATCCATGCAAGGTCGAGACCCGCTCGCCGCTCGAGCACGTCGGACGCTGTGAGGCGCAGGTTGCACTCGATCAATACCAGCTCCTCGCCGCCGTGCCGACGCTTGAACTCCACGTTGCAGATGCCTTTCGCACCGATCGCCTGCAGGACGGCCAAGCCTGCAGCGACCACGTCAGGCTGCCACTTCGTCTCATGGAAGGTCCCGTCCCCGAAGTGGATGGGATACTGCCGAGGCTTGCACTTGGTGAAGTGCACCCGTGGTTCGCCGTATTCGTCGACATAGGTGTAATAGGAACAGAACCCGCTGTCAGGTCCAGGCACGATCTCCGTGGCGAGAGCGGGCACTCCGGCGCTCACGAGTCGGCCAGCGACCGCGCGCAGCGTGGTCGCGTCGTGAAAGACAGCTCCCTTTGCGTGCCGCTTCCACTCACTCAGCTCGGTCGGCGCTTTTTCCAGCGCCTCCCAGAAGCGATGCGACGAGAGCGGCTTGATGGCACAGGGCAAGCCGAGGAGCTCAAACGCGCGCTGGATGTCACCCGGCTCGTGGAGCTCGCAGGTGGATGGTACCGGTAGTCCAACTGCCCGTGCCCGCGCGTACGTTGCCTCCTTGTCGAGAGCAGTCAAGGACGCGTCCGAGTCGAGGAGAATCGGCACGAGGCCGCGCCCACCGAGCGCGGAGTAGTTGCTCGCGATCAACTCGAGCGCGATGTCGTTGCAGGGAATCAGCACCTGCCCGTGCGCATGCTCCTCAAGCCAGCGCAGCCACCACTTGGAAGTGGGCACTCCTGCAGGGCCCTCGACATATCGGGCACAGTGTTTCGATCGGCCAGCTAGCCATGCCTCATTACCATGGTCGAGCACCGTGACATCGACGGCGCGCCGGCCGAGTGACCGGACTGCGGAAAGTGCGTTAACTCTGCCTCCGAGAATGACGGCGGATGGCAGCGCGGTCACGTAAGCGATGCCGTGCGAGGTAACAGTCCCTGGTTAGCGAGAATGTCGTCCACCCAGGCATTGGAAAACACACCCTGGCGAACGTCAGCAAGGTAGCGCTCGAGCGCTGGCCGCTTCTCGCGGAGCGCGTCCAGGATCTGCTCTGCTGCATCCTGCGGGACGATGACGATGCCGCCGTGTTCGGCGATCACGATGTCGCCGGCATGAGCGACGATGCCTCCGATCGAGACCGGGTAGTTGATCTCCCCAGGCCCTCGATGAAGCGGTCCAATCGGCGAGACGCCCCGCGCGAACACGGGGAAGTCCGCGAGCTCACGGATCCCGTCGACGTCCCTCACGAGACCATCGATGACAAATCCGGCAATGCCGCGATGGCGGGCCTTGACTGAGATTGTGTCGCCGAGCACTGCGTTGGAATGAGACGCACTCGCATCGATGAGCACGACGTCACCAGGCTCAGCCAAGTCGAGGCACTTGTGCACCATCAGGTTGTCGCCCGGAAAGACCTTCACAGTAAGGGCAGGACCGACCAGCCGGAGGCGAGGGTCGGTCACCGGTCGGATCTCGGAGCTGACGGCGTAGAGCCTGTTCATGAGGTCTGAGACGTCTGCCGAGGAGAACTCGGCGAACCCATCGACGAGACTGCGCGGTGGGTGCTCAAACGAGGGTGTGATCCGGAATCCCGGACCCGGACGCATCTCGGCGCTGGCAGGTGGCCGAACCTTGCTCGACATGAAGAAGCCTCCCTCCCCGGTTCCCCTGGGGCGACGTTAGCGGGAGTCAAACAGCGGTGTCAGCAGCGCGTGCCTCCGCGGCCACACCGCGTAGCCTTCCTGGAACGCGCCCCCACTGCAGGTGTCCATCAGCCTGCGTAGGGTGAGAATTCGGTGGCGTAGGTTGACGCCTTGGTAGTGGCTGCTCATAATCCCCGCTAACAAACGCTCACGATTTGCCAGAGTTCGGGGATTTCAGGGGGCGCAGCGTGCCGTGTGCGATGACGACGGCCTCAAGGTTCGCGCGGTACTCAAGCAAGCGAGCCATAGGTTCCGAGCGGGTACGGCTTGACTGCATCGAACGCCTTGGTACGCCGCGGGTCCACTTCGGTGAGCCGGCCGGCTCTCGGCTGCCTCAGCCCGCGCACCTGCTGGCAGAGTGCCCGCAGCGGCGGAGAACGACGTGAAGCTTGTCCCGCCATCACTCGCGGGGTTACACGCGGATCCCCACTCGATCGATCGACGTCCTCGCGATTCTGGCACCGCTGCCCCACCCGGCGCGACGCAGCCTGCACGATCGACGAGAAGAGGTATCGTCCCCGCTCAGCGACGGAGACAGCGCCTCGGAGACCGGTCAGGGTCGGCGGCATCGTCTTCGCGAATGGTCTTCATCGCGTGGACGCCAGTTGGCCAGCGAGCGAGGGAAATCGCTGAAGCTCTCGGTGGGAACGCTTTCGTGGTGTACCTGCCTCGCCTCGACCGAAGGAGCCTCGCGCCCCTCCGGTACCTGATAAGTGGCGTGCGTACCGCTGGCTACCTCATGCGGCAGCGACCCCGGGTGGTGATCGCCACGAATCCCCCGATCATCCCTGGTCTGCTCGCGTGGATGTACGGCACGCTGAGCGGCGCAACGGTTCTCCTCGATGACCACCCGGCTGCGTTCGGTGCCCAGAACGACGCCGTGTCGGAGAGACTTCAACGGCAACACCGGTGGCTGGCATCCCGGGTGACCGCCTGCCTCGTGACGGCGCCTGAGTGGGTTCAACAGCTGGAGACTTGGGGCGCGACAGGCCTTGTTTTTCATGAGTCACCACCGGCATGGCAGGTGCCGCCACCTCGACGTCTGACCGGTCGTCCGCGGGTGCTGTTCGTAGGGACGTTCGGCGGTGATGAGCCGGTGGAGGAGGTCGTCGCAGCGGCGAGGCTCCGGCCGAGCATGGAAATCCGGGTGACCGGGCGACTTTCTCGCTGCCCGAAAGGGTTGATCCGGACTGCCCCAGAGAACGTGCGCTTCATCGGCTTCCTGTCGCAGGAGGGTTACGTTCGTGAGCTGGGCGCGGCAGACATCGTCGTGACCTTGAGTACAGAGCCGACGTCGGTGATGAGAGCAGCCTACGAGGCTGTCTACGCCGAGCGTCCTCTCGTAGTGAGCGACTGGCCCGCTCTTCGCGAGCTCTTTCCCTCAGCCGTCCACACCGCCAACACGGCTGCTGCACTCGCGACGGCGCTCGATCGGGCCTCCGAAGGACATGCCGTCCTCTGTGCGGCAGCCAAGACAGCTCGCGAAGCGCAGCTCGGTCGGATGGCTCGCCAGCTCGAAGAGCTTCAAGCGTTGCTGCGCGAGGATCACCGAACTAATGACCAACACGCTCAAGATGGAGTCAGCGAGTGCGCAGGCGAAGGCAAGGCTCCGCTCACCGTAACTCGACTCGGTCTGCCGAGCACCTTCACCAGCTGGCCAGCGCTCGAGGCGTGGGCCAAGAGCCGCCTCGTCGCTGGGCGTGGTGGCTTGATCCTCACTCTCGCTCCCTACCAGGCTTATCTCGCCATGACCGTGCAGGACTATCGCTCCCGCCTTCGTCGCGCGGACGTCGTGCTGGTGGATGGGAACGGCGTCCGGTTTCCCCTGAGGTTTGCTGGGTACGTCACTGGGCCGCGCCTCACAGGGCGGGAACTCGTGGAGCTGACTTTCAACGATCACTTCCTTCCCGGTTCCAGGGTGGCCGTACTCGGGGGTGCAGAGGAGAGCGGTGCCCGCCTTCACCAGCTCAAACCTTCATGGCTGACTGTGGGGGGTCGCTTCGCCGAGCGCCCGTCTGACGAGGACGTGGGACGGGTGGTGGCCATCCTCCGCTCCTCGGGCGCGGAGCTGGTGTTCGTGGCGCTTCCGTCGCCGAAGTCGTTTCTCTGGGCGGAGCGGGTCTTCAATCTTCACCCTGCGCTCTACGCGGTCATCGGAGGGGCGGTCGAGACGGTCACGGGTGTGAAGAACGCTCCACCGGCGCTAGTCTGCAAGCTCTCGCTCGAATGGGCCTGGCGTCTTGCTCAGGACCCGCGCCTCGCGGGTCGCCTCGCGCGCGGCTCTCTCGCCGTCGCCTACCTGACGATTCGAGCGGGCCTTCGACGGTTCAGCGCAGCCGATGGCTGAGGAGCTAGCGCGGGTCAGCCCCGCGCTCCCCTCGGTCACCGCCTTGATCGCGACGCACCAGCGTTGTGGACCTCTCACGGCGTGCCTTCATGCGCTTCTCTCGCAGCCCGGTCTCGCGCAGCTCATCGTCGTGGACGACGGGTCTGAGGATGGCACCTTCGAGTTCCTCGTCGCGCTGTCCCAGCAGGACGACCGTGTCGTCGCAGAGCGGATCGCGCACGAAGGCAAGGCGGCGGCCCTGGATGTGGGACTTGCACACGTCCGGTCCGACGTCGTTCTCCTAATCGACGACGACGTCGTAGCCGGGCCGGACCTAGTGCGCGGGCACGCCGAGCGTCACCGCGGACGCTCCGACCTCGTGGTCGTCGGATACATGCCATGCGTGCGCCGAGCGGCATCCGCTGGTGATCCGTTCCTCACCGACGTCTATGCCCGTGAGTACGAAGCTCACTGCAGCCGCATCGAGGTGCAGCCGGAACTCGTGCTTCGCAACCTCTGGGGAGGCAACGTCTCTCTTCGTCAGGAGCACTGCAAGGCAGTCGGCTTTTCTGGGTGGAATCTCGTGCACGAGGACCAAGACTTCGGCCTACGATGTCTGCGCCGAGGACTTACCGGCGTGTTCGACCGCTCGTTGTACGCCGAGCACCGCCACGAGCGAGATATGGCGGCTTTCCTGCGCTCTGCGCGAGCCCAAGGCGTCGCTCGTCCCTACCTTCACTCGCTCCATAGCGATCTCATCCAACCGCTCTCCCGGACACACGCGTTCGAAGGGCTCGGTCCGCTGAGCTCTGTCCTCGTCCGCGGACTGGGTCGCCAGAGTCTCTATCGCCCGGCCGAGTGGCTGCTGATTCAGGCGGCGCGGGCTGCCACAGGGACTGGCTTCGATGCCCTGGCCGGCAACATCAAGCGACTGGCGCGGCGGATCGCGCTCCAATCAGGCGTGTCGCTGGCACGGGCAGTTAGTGCTCGTGCCGGGCCTGAATACCGACTGGACGAGCTCGAACGAATGGCGAAGCAGCGGACTGGGCAGTGAACGCTGTGCTGTCACGAGCCGCGTCATCCGGACGGGCGTTCACGACGGCACGACTACGACTCCCCCTCCCCTCCCTACTCGTCTCCTTCGCGCTGGTGCTCAGCGCGTGTGTCAACGCGTCGGGTGCGTCGCATGAAGGGCGAGGTAACGGGCAGTTGCTGTCCGTCCAGGGGAACGAGCTGAGGAACGTTCACGGGCACCGATTCGTTTTTCGTGGGGTCGTCGTGTACGCGCTGCCGTTCTATTACGACGCCGGAGGGCGCAGCGATCCGACGCTGGAGAGCGTCACGTCGTATGCGTGGACGCACCGCTTCCAGCTGTTCCAAGCGATCCGAGCGACCGAGGCGAATGTAGTCCGAATCCCCGTCTCGCTGGCCGTCTACTCCGACAACCGGTACCTGCCAGGTGGTCGCCGAGGCTACCTGCAACGTCTGAGTGGGATTGTCGAGGCAGCGAGAGCGGCGGGACTGTACGTGATACTCGTGTGGTGGGACAGCCTGGGGTTCGGCTCGCACCTGCTCGAGGACTTTCACAGGCTGTTCCCGATGATGTCAGCTGTATACCACCTATTTCGTCACGATAGCAACGTGCTATATGAACCCTATAACGAACCTCACGGCATCACGTGGGGTCAGTGGCTAGCGGTCATGATCAACACGCTTGCGTTCTGGAGGAAGTCACTTCACTATGGCGGAATATTGATCCTGGATACCACTGGGTACTCGTGGGACATCAGCCCGCTGTACCTACGGGCGCTCCTTGATGCTGGAACGTTCCTCCGGAGCCAGCCGAATCTCCTCTTCGCCAATCATCGGTATCCGAACGGCGCCACCTGTTTCTGCGGCAACAACCGACTGACGTGGCAGCGGCAGGTGGGCCGCTACCTGAACACCCTGCCGATGCTCGGCTCGGAGTACGGCATCTACGACGGGCAAGGGCCAGTCAGTGCAAATTGGGGTCGCGGATTCCTAGCCAACCTGGCTCGGAACGATATTCCCAGAGGCCTGAACGGGGCGATCACGTTCGTGTGGGACTGGGTGGACCCGAACAGCATGACCAACCCAGCTACGCACCAGCTGACGTACTGGGGCCGAGTGGTGGTCTCTCAGTTTCTACGTCGGCATTTCAGCTGACCGAGGCGACCGACCGTTACCCGCAGCTAGCGCCCAGCTAGCGCTGAGCAATGAGCCTGGGCCAGACCATGGATGGTCGCCGGGATCACGGCCGCGGGATCAGCCCTCGTTCGCGTAGAGCCCGTTTACGCCAGGCTGAGACGCCGCCCGCATCGAGCGATGGCCAGTTCATCGCGGCAGACAGGACTCCGACGGCGATCACCAACGGGTCAGGCATCCCGCCCGAGGTGAGATAGGGAAAGATGAGGCAAACGAGGGCCACAATGGGCGCGAGGACAGCGACTGCGGAACCGAGCCCTAGGAGGGTCGCCCGGTCCTGTCGAGCGGCGGGCCTTCTCCCGAGGGCTATTCCGGCCCGGCCATGGAGGAACAGCGTGACCAACTCCACGAGAAACAGCAGGAGGAGCGGGATCCCTCCCGCCATCGCGTACGTGACGTACTGCGACTCCGTGAACGGCCAGCTGACGTAGGTCGGAAGGGCCTGGCCCCAGCCGAGAACCGGCCGTGCACGAATGGCTGGGAAGTACTGCCCTATCCAGATCTGCAGACGATACGCGATCGTCTGGGGTACCAACGACGAGCTCGTCGTCCCAGCCGAGGTGCCGAACTCGGTGCCGAGTCGCTTTGACAGAAATTCACCACCGACGACTCCCACCACGACGAGGGCGAGAACGAGCCAGCGAAAGGCCTGACGCCCTCGACCGGCGAGAACACCGAGGCCGACTGCTCCGATAAGGCAGCCGAACAACGCGGAGAGCTCAGCGGTGAGGATCAATGAGACAGCGGCCATAAGAAGCAGGGCGCCAAACGCTCTCCGGGACAACGCGACGGGTACATCGAAGAGGAGGCACGCCAGCCCAACGAGCAGGAGGATCATCAGATACCCAGCGAAAGGCGTCCAATGGTTGAACGGACCCGTCGCTCTCGAGAAGAAGCGGTACTCCCTGCTCTGAAGGATGGTGCTGCCTGTCATGCGGGTGATCAAGCGGTTGACGGCGCTGACCCTGGCCTGCTGCAGGTAGGCCAGGAGGTCGGTAGGCACGGAGGCGACGAAGAGGACCGCCAGCCCCCGTGCACGCTGTGCAGGCGTCCTCAGGCCGGCACTCACGGCCCTTAAGAGAAGGAGGAACTGGAAAGGGCCGATCAGCGGGTCGAGCGAGCTCAGGCCACCAAGTGGAGTCCCGAGCTCGTGAGCATCGACGAGCCCGATGATGAGCCACCCGCTGCAGAGGATGAGCAGGGCCAGGTCGAACATCCGCCACTTCACGTGCGCACCTGACGGCACGGTAACGAGCACGATCACCGCGATGACGCCCGTCAGTGCTTCGGAGATGTTCACCCCGTGGATAGGGAAGCCCTTTTGAAAGCCGGACGTGATCGGGACGATCGCAACGAGGGTGTAGACGCCGAACGCAGGCGACACAAGGACTGCTAGCAAGAGCATCGCGCCGAGCAGCGCTGCGATGCCGTATAGGGGTCGGTACGCCGCCGCTCCGCCTGCGATGGCGGCGAGCAGCAGACTTCCAGTTACGAGGACGGGTGCTTTCAGCGGCCACTCAGCTCGGAGACGCCCGACTGGGGGTCCGTGTACCGCCCGTGGGCGCTGTGGACCGCCGAGTAGGGCGGCGGTCAGCGGGGAACCTCGACGGTTGTGCTCGCGTTGGGATGCCCGAGCGGCTGGCCGGTGACCCTCGACGCTCCATCGGCCAGGTCGGCATCTGCGTGGCCACTCGGGTCGCGCGCTGGGAACCAGCGGTGCGGTTCATGATCGAGGAGAAAAGCCACTGACGGGGTCATCTCGAGCTCTCGAAGCTGGTGGAGCACCGGTCGAACGCGGCCGGTGGCGACGCGTCGTGCGACAGCCACGACGATGCGCTCGTGCTCGGTCGGAAGGGGTCCGCCGGACTCAGCGTCGAGCTGCACCCGGCGGACCGCTGTCTCGGGTGCGAACCCACTCTCGAGCTCGTCGACTTGAGTACGACGTGGATTGCCCACGGAGAGGAGGGCGACCGCCACTCGGTCGTCCGCCGAATGTCGCCACAGATCGGCCATCGATGCCAGCATCTCTCTCGACCCGGTACCCTTCCAGGCTGGGCACTCGGAGACCTCGTCGCGGAGATCCGCAAGCTTGTCGATGTGCGGGTCGGCACGGTCCCAGACGATGGCCGCGACGATCCCGATGATGAGCCCGACCGCTCCACCGAGGGCGAGTCCGCGCTTGAGGGAGGTCGAGGTCCGGGCAGCCACCGAGTCGACGTGGATCGGCTGGAGGGAACCAGGGGCGACGGCGGCCACTGCAGGTGGATGGCCAGACACGGCCGTCACGAGCGCCCGCAGACCGGCGACGGCACCCCGGGCGGTCGGTGTTGACAGCGTCAGGTTCAAGAGAGAGCTACCCGTCTCGACGGTAATACGGAGGTTCTTGATCACCTCGTCCTGCGGGATACCACCTGCCGCCGCGATCAACTGCTCAAGCTGCGTGTCTGCCGGGAGAACTACCGAGTACGTAGCAGCGAGGTTGTCGGCTTCGCTGGCTGCGCCGGGACCGTTCGCGCTAAAGCCTGCTGGAACAAGCAGCTCGGCGCTGGCTGAGTACGACACTGGAACGGCGTGCTGGATGAGCGCACCGGCACCCACGGCGACGATCAGGCAAGCCAGGATGACCCAGAGCCTTCGACGCAGGAATTCCCCCACCGCAGTCATCGACACCCCCTGGGCTAGCGCCGCCACCGCCACCGTGGCACTCGCCTACGCGCACGGCTGACCGAGTGTAACCGAACGACATCCCATCGCAAGTCGCTGGGAGACGTAAAAAGGCTCACTTCCAGTGCTTGATCTAGCACAATGAGCGCGTATCTTTAGCCGTAAGGACAATTTTGCGTCGCTCTGCCGCTAGCACTTTGAGGTAGCAGGAGACGCTGCTCGGCGTTCATGCTGCTGGAACACCGTGACTCCGCCTCCTACCAGCTATACCTCCCCGACCGAGCCGCTGACGCCCCCTCGCCACCTCCTACCGTCGCCTCGCCATACCCCCACAGGTAACTCCTCAGATACGCGGCAGGGGACACATCTGCTTCGCACTGGTATAGTCAGTCACTCCGATGGGGATTGGGATGCCTGGGGGCCACTGGTGGCAGAGCAGGCAAGACAGCGGGCGGGCGCTCGACGACGCGCAGGAGAGGAGAACCCTGCTGACGCGCGGGCGCGACACGCGCTCTACGGCTCGTCGAATTCCGTTCCACGCGGGCGGGCGCGCCCTCGAGACATGAATGAGAGACCCGTCGCTCTGCTGCCAGGTCTCAGCACTGACGTCTCGGACACCCCCCGTGCCCTGCGAGGTGGGGGAGAGAGATCGGCAAAGGCACGTGGGGTGCCCCTTCTGCTGATGGGAGTAGATGCCATCGCTCTCGCCATTGCTGAAATCCTTGCCATCTACCTCACGCCGGGGCCGGCAGTGTCGCCCTCATCCCTCGGTGGACTTGTCGTGCTGGTCGCACCGTTTCCGTTGTTCGCGGTGCTCTCTCTTGCCGCCAACGGCCTGTACGTGCGGTGGTCCCATCAGTTGCTCACCAACTCTTTCATCGAGTTCCGGAGCATCGTCAACTCACTTGCACTGGCTGGGGTCGTGGACCTCGGGTGGCAGGTGCTGTGCTCGCATCATGGGACATCCATCGACCTCGAGCCAATGGTGCTCGTCGTCGCCGTAGGGCTGGCCATGGTCGCGATCCCGAGCGGTCGCGCGTTGTGTCGGGCTGGTGCACGACGCTCAGGCTCCCGCCATCGCATCCGGGTTCTCATCCTCGGAAGTGGCACGGTTGCGAGTCAGCTCGCCCGCTACCTTTCCTGGGACCCGCGCATCACCCTCCTCGGTTGCGTGGACGACGACCCCGCTCCAGGCCATGAGGTCCTCGGCAGCATCGACGATCTTCCCCGGCTCTGCGAAGACCTCGGGATCGACCAGCTCCTTGTTGGGTTCTCTCGCACCCATCCGGCCTCAGCGCTCGACCGCCTCAGAACCCTCAGCCCTGATGTCGCGATCTCGATCGTTCCCCGCTACTTCGAGCTCCTCTCGCCGCGGTCCACCGTGCAAGAGTTCGGGGGGCTTCCGGTGCTAGACCTCAGTCGCGGCAGCCTCAGTGTTACAGCCAGGGTCGCGAAGCGTTGCTTTGACATCATCGGCTCGCTCGTACTCCTCGGCATCACCGCTCCGATCATGATCTCCGTTGCGGTGGCGGTGAGGGTGACGTCGCCCGGTCCCGTCCTCTTTCGCCAGCAGCGAGTAGGCCGTCGAGAGCGACGGTTCGTGATCTTCAAGTTCCGCTCCATGACCGTCGGGAGCGAGGAGCGGCGCGGCACGAGCGACGTTGACGGTCCATTGTTCAAAATGCACTCGGACCCGCGGGTCACGCGCGTGGGACGACTGCTCCGTCACGCCAGCATCGACGAGCTCCCGCAGCTCTTCAACGTCCTGAAGGGCGACATGTCCCTCGTCGGACCGCGGCCCTTCATTCCGTCGGAGTCGCGACAGATCGTCGGTGCAGGCGCGCGCCGATTCGAGGTTCGGCCCGGGCTGACGGGACTGTGGCAGGTCTCTGGGCGCAGCAACCTCTCGTTCGACGACCTCGTGAGGCTCGACTACCTTTATGTTGCGTCCTGGTCGTTGTGGTGGGATCTCCGGATTCTCTGGCACACCCCGAGGGCAGTTCTCAAGGGTCGCGGTGCCTACTGACGTTGCCATCGTTCACGACTACCTGAACCAGCGCGGTGGTGCCGAACGGGTTGTCCTGATAATGGCGAAGGGCTTCGAGGGTGCCCCTGTGTACACGGCTCTCTACGATCCGGAGACGACCTTCCCTGAGTACGCCGGGTTGCCCATCAAGGTCTCCTGGCTCAATCGCATCCCCTGGGCGCGACGTCGACACCGCATGCTGCTGCCGTTTCTCGCGCCGACCTACTCAGCCTTACATATCGAGGCGGACGTCGTGCTGTGCAGTTCAAGCGGGTGGGCGCACGGGGTGCGCACCGGCGGCCGGAAGATCGTCTACTGCTACGCACCAGCTCGCTGGCTCTACCAGACCGAGCGCTATCTGGGTGGCCACGGTTCGGTTTCGAGCCTGGTGGCCCGTGGTGCCCTCGGAGTCTTGTCTCCAGCTCTGCGCTCATGGGATCGAGCAGCCGCGGCCAGCGCTGACCGCTACCTCGCAGTCTCGACCGTCACCGCTCAGGCCGTGACCGCCGTGTACGGAGTCGAGGCAGAGGTGCTCATGCCCCCCATCGACCTCGACCCGTCCCTGCCGACGACAGAGGTGACGGGAGTCGCGCCCGGCTTCTGGCTATGCGTCTCGCGCCTTCTGCCGTACAAGAACGTCGATGCAGTGCTGGACGGTGTCCAGCGACAGGGCGGCAGGGTGGTGATCGTCGGATCCGGTCCGGAGCGTGCACGCCTTCAGGAACGCGCCGGCAGGTTCGCGACCTTCCTCGGCGCCGTGGATGACGAGCAGCTGAGGTGGTGCTATGCGAACTGCAGAGGCCTCATCGCGGCGGCCCACGAGGACTTCGGGCTCACTCCCCTCGAGGCGGCGCTCTTCGGTAAGCCGACTGCAGCCCTACGTGCTGGCGGATACTTGGACACCGTCGTGGACTCCAGCACCGGCTGCATGTTCGATGCGGCCACCGGCGACCAGATCGCGGCAGCTCTTCATCGTCTGGAGCGCGCCAGCTTCGACAGCGGCGCCCTCGTGAGGCACGCTCAACGTTTCTCGACCGAGAGGTTCCTCACCCGGCTGCGGGAGATCGTCGCGGAGGAGTCCTCTGCGCCAGTCGCAGCGCGGCGCTTAGCCTGACCTGGGAGCCGCTCGCGTGAGGCCGCGATTCATGCTTCCGTCGTCGAGGACGACCGCTCGGTCCGGTCATCGTGGAGGGCATTCCATACCAGCGCACCGAGCCTCTGAAGCTGCCGCCGGAAGCGAGGAATCGCGAGCATCATGAGCGCCGGAGCGACGAGAAGGAAGCGGAGTGGTCCGGGCACGAGTGGGATGAGAGCGATGCTGACAGGGCTCACGACGAACGGCAGAACTTGGGCGACTGAAACTCCTAAGTTACTCCGGTACAGTACGGCACCCAGATAGATAAATGCACCCGAGCCACATAGGATGGCTATTCCGTAGCCACTGAGCCCTAGAGTTGGCACGAGGATGGCCGCGACTGAGATCGTGGCAACTTGGCGAAATATTCCGCCAAGAAGTGGAGGCGTGTTGCGACCCTTTGCGTACATGGTCGTCGCCATGAAGCTGCCCACACTCTGCAAGATCGCGGCCACCGCAAAGAACGCGATGAGGAGCACGGCCGGCGTCCACTTTTGCCCGAACAGGGTCGGTACAATGAGCGGCGATAACGCCGCCAGAAGGCAGACGGGCACTCCCACCGCTAGGGCTTGCAAGGTGATCCCGTCTTGCAGGGCTCGCCTCATGCGATGGTTCTCGTCGACTCGAGCCATGGACACGACCCCGAGTCTCCACGACCCTCGTCGTGCGAAAGCCGCTGTCTGGACAAGGCGGTTGGCAAACGCGACATAACCGATCCCCGTGACGCCGAGTGCTGGTCCGACGATGATCGGATTGGACAGCTGCCCGACGGCGTCCAACCACTGTGCGGGTGCGTAGGTGCTGCTGTGCCGGAGCATCTCCTTTGAGAGTTTGGTGTTCCAGCGGGGCCTGAACCGCAACCCGGACCAAATAAGGCTAGCGACGAAGAGCCACACCTGCCAGGCGATGAAGCCGAAGACGAGAGCCCACTGACGAGATCCAGCAAACGCCAAGATGATCGCGGTCACGTAGAAGACGACGTCACCGGCAACTTCGATGAGGCCCATCTTCCGGTAGTCGAACCGCCTCTCGATCGCTGCCTGCGCAGGTGCCCAGAGGACGTTGGCCGGGACACTCAGCACGAGGACCCGAAAGGTCACGATTGTCTCTGGCGATCTTACGAGAGAAGCTACCGGGATGGAGAGGATGAGACCGATGGCGCAGAGTCCGACGCTCGTCAGAAGGAGATAGCCGTGCGCAGCACCATATGCCTCGTGTGTTGGTTCCTCCTTCATTCGGATCAGGAAGATCTCGGTGCCTCCCTGTGCCAATGTCGAGATGAGGACAACGAATGCCGCGGCCGCCGCATATATCCCGTAGTTTGCAGGTCCGATGATCCGAACTACTATCGTCACTCCAATGAGTCGAATGCCCATTCCGACTGCCTCGCGGAGCGCGAGGTTGGATGCCCCTCGTACAGTGAGGGAACGAAGAGAAGCTCCGCTGGCGGTCGTCGCTTTTTGAGCCTTTGATACTCCGCCCGTCGTCTGGGTATCAGTTGGCTTCGCCACGAGGACCTCGGATCACTCACCTGGGCTGGCGCCTGATGGCAATCTATTCGATGACCGGGAGGGGACTTCGCCCGCCGACGACGGTGACGACCGACGGGGCGCTCGGGATGAGGTCGGTGATCTCCGAGACGGCCGAGCGCGAGATCTCCAAGCATCCCAGGATGGTTTAGACCACGTAGGCGGGCCGCCCCGATGATTCCGGACTCATCGTGGCCCGGAAACCGTACTCGCCGGCTTCACCGGGTGGACTCGGCCTAATCGCGCCAGTTCGCGGCAGGCGGCTCGGACGATGTCTGCTCCGGTTGCTGCTCGTCACTCAACGCCTGGGCCATTGAGAGGTACGCGTCAAGATACTCAGGCAGTCGGCCTCGTCGGGGACGCCTGCGCCGACGACGCAGCTTCCACCAGCTGACTCGTGATATCTCCTGGGGTTCGTCGTCTTCCGCTGCCATACCTGAGCGTGCACGCTACCAGTGCCCGCGCACCCCCTGGTGGATGATATCGCCGAAGTGGCTGTTGCATCACTGGAGTTGTTCCCTCGCTCGGTGAGTTCCATTGGTCGGTGCACGGGTCCAGCCATGACGACCGGCGCTGTCGCGGATGCCGAGCGATGGAGATCGAAGCGCGCTAGAGGTACGCCACCTTCGCTGCCCGAGCGAGAGGAGATCGCTCAAGAAGGTGACGAGTTGGCCGCTCATCTGGAGTTCGGGGACGTAGGCGCCCAGGTAGAGCCGGACCACGCCGGCGAAGGCCTTCACGTCGTGGTGGAATCGGTTGCCAGGGCCCGTCTCGAGACGGTGCCGACGCCGGCACGAGCCGTGTCGAGGTGGGCGGCCGACCGCCGCCGTGGTGCCCTGCGTGGACGAGAAGTCCCAGATCCAGCCGCTCAACCTGGCCATGCCACGCGTCGACAAGTGAGTGGCGTCCTGCGCCTTGTCTTGCAGGGTAGTAGCCGAAGAACAGGCAGTCCTTCGCCCCGGGCGCGTAAGGAGTGCTCTGCCGCCGTGCGGCGGTGGTAGCTCACCCCGGTGCGAGAGGCTCGGGTACTCGTGGGCCTGGGCTCTCGCGAGACGCGTCCCGAGGCGGGCACGTGGCCCTCGGCGTGGTGGTGGTACACCCTCGTGGTCTACTCACCACGGCGCAGAGCGGCACCGTTCACTTCGGTGAAGTCGAGGGCGGACTTCGGTGAAGTCCATAGCGAGCCTGGGAGGAGAATCGAACTCCTGACCTACGCATTACGAGTGCGTTGCTCTGCCGACTGAGCTACCCAGGCGAGATGGACCCCCGGTCCTGACCGAGAGCGAGGGATCGGACACGCCTCTGCGCCTCGTGCCGCGGCCCGTCCCGGCAGGAAAGACTAGTCACTCCTGCACCCGACACAGAGCGGCGTGGCAGGGCGCCACGGCCTGCCGCTTCGACAGGACGGTGCTCCCCGTCGGCGCCACGGCCATGCGGATCCCGCCGACGACAGCGTGTCGGATGGTGCCGGCGCCATGACGTCCTGCTCGATAGCGTCGTCTCGTGGACGCTTCCCTCGCGGGCCGGGTCAATGCGCTCGCCCAGACCTGGTCCTCCCTCGCCGAACTGGTCGGTCAGCTGTCCGAGGACGAGTGGCACCTCCCCACCGGCTGTCCCGGCTGGGATGTCGCCGATCAGGTCTCCCACGTCATCGCCATCGAGCTGTGGTCGCTCGGTGACCCGGCGCCAGACCACGTGCTGCCCCTCGATCTCTCCCATGTGAACGGGGAGCTCGGACAGGTGACGGAGCGGCCCGTCGACTTCCGGCGGGGGCGGCCGCCGGCACAGTTGCGAGAGGAGCTCCTCGAAGTCACCGGTCGACGTCTCGCCGACCTCCACGCCCGGGACATCCCACCCGAGCAACCGGTACCGGCCCCCTTCGGCGGGGAGCTCCCCTACAAGGCGTTCCTCACCATCAGGGTCTTCGACTGCTACGCCCATGAGCAGGACGTCCGCCGCGCCACGGGCCGCACCGGCAATCTCGCAGGCCCGGCCGCCACCATCGCCCGGCGCCAGATCGTGACGGCCTGGACACGTCTCTCGGCCGGGACGCCAGTGCTCGCCGAGAGGGGCGTACGCCTCGAGCTCGACGGCGAGGCCTACGAGCTCGCTCTGCCGGCGCACGGCGACCCGGGGCTCGTCGTGCGCACCTCCTTCTCGAACGCCCTCGCCCTCGGCTGCGGGCGGAGCGACGGAGAGCTGGCGGCGGTCGAGGTGATCGGCGATCGAGCGCTCTTCGAGGCGTTCGCCGCCCGGCTCTCCTTCACGCCCTAGCCAGCGAGGCGGCCCTCAGCCGGCGAAGGCGGCCTCGAAGTCCTCGAGGAGATCCTCGGCGTTCTCGATGCCGGCGCTCACCCGGACGAGGCCGTCGGAGAGCCCGCTCGCCCGCCGGACCTCTGGTGGGACCTGGCGGTGGGTCGTCGAGGCGGGATGGCAGACAAGGCTGTGGGTGCCGCCGAGCGACGCCCCGATCCAGGCGAGCTCGAGGGCGTCGCACCACCGCGCTGCCGCCTCGGCCCCGTCGCGCAGCTCGAAGGAGAGCATGCTGCCGAACCGGCCGGCCCGGAGCAGCGAGGCGGCGCGCTCGTGGTGCGGGTGGGACGAGCGGCCGGGATAGTGCACCGCCGAGACCTCCGGCCGGGCCTCGAGCATGGCGGCCAGGCGGGCGGCGTTCTCGCACATCCGCTCCATGCGGAGCTCGAGGGTCTCCACGCCGCGCAGGCAGAGCCAGGCGTCGAAGGGGGGCATCGCTCCACCCGTGTCGAGGCTGAGGGCGCGCAGGGCCACTCGGCGCTCCTCGCTGCAGCAGACGACCCCGGCGACGACGTCGGAGTGGCCGGCGATCATCTTCGTCACCGAGTGCAGGACGAAGTCGATGCCGTAGCGCGCCGGGTTGCAGAGGTACGGGGAGGCGAAGGTGTTGTCGACTACGGAGGGAACGCCCGCCTGGCGGCACGCCTCGGCGAGCCGGGGGAGGTCGGCGACGGTGCACAGCGGGTTGGCGATCGTCTCTGCGTAGAAGAAGGCTGCCCCGGGAAGGGCCGCCCGGACGGCGTCGAGGTCGTGGGGGTCGACCTCCTCGACGCTGATCCCGTAACGCGGCAGCACGCCTCGGAACAGCGAGTAGGTGCCGCCGTAGAGCTCCCGGCTCGCCACCACCCGGTCTCCCGCCCGTGCGAGCAGGACCGAGACGGCGTGGGCGGCCGACATCCCCGAGGAGAAGGCGTAGGCGGCCTCGGTCCTCTCGAGCGAGGCGAGCACCGCCTCGAAGGAGTCGACCGTCGGGTTGCCGTATCCCCGGCCGTAGGCATAGCCCGGTACCGTGCCGGCGAGCACGTCGGCGAACTCCTCGCCGGAGTCGAACCGCCAGGTGGAGGTCTGGTAGATCGGCACGCTGGAGGGCGTCTGGCGGACCGGCGCTCCCGGCTGGCCGGCGTGGACCGCCCGCGTGGAGAAGCCCGGCGGTCGCTCCGCCGGGACCGGCCCGGTCACTTCCTGAGCACCAGCTCGCGCAGCTGGCGCTTCAGCACCTTGCCGGCCGGGTTCCGGGGCAGCGGTTCCTCCAGGTACCAGACGTGGCTCGGGATCTTGAAGCCGGCGATCCGGGCCGCCAGGTGCTGCCTCAGCTCCTCCTCGCCGAGGCTGGCGCCGGGCTTCAGCACGAGGACGGCACCGACCTCCTCGCCGAGGACGTCGTGGGGGACGCCGATGACCGCCGCGTCGGAGACGGAGGGGTGCTCGAAGATGGCCGACTCGACCTCGACGGAGTAGACGTTCTCGCCGCCGCGGATCACCATGTCCTTCGCCCGGTCGACGATGTAGACGAACCCCTCCTCGTCGACGCGGGCGATGTCGCCTGAGCGGAGCCAGCCCTCGGTGAAGGACTCGGCGGTCGCCTCGGGCTTGTTCCAGTAGCCCTTCACGACGTTCGGGCCTTTAATGAGGAGCTCGCCCGTCTCGCCCACCGGGACGTCGGTTCCGTCCGACCCGACGATGCGGATCTCGACGACCGGCACGGGCGGCCCCACCGAGTCGGGCTTTTCGAAGTAGTCCTCGCCCGAGTTCATGGTGGTCACCGACGACGTCTCGGTGAGGCCGTAGCCGTTCGAGGCACTCCCGCCGGGGAAGTGCTCCCTGATGTCCCGGAGCAGCTCGGGAGGCGCCGGGGCCCCTCCGTAGGCGACCGATCGGACGCTCGAAGTGTCGCGGCTCTCGAACTCGGGAGACTGGATGACCTGCCAGGCCATCGTCGGCACCCCTCCAAAGATCGTGATCTGCTCCCGCTCGATGAGCTCGAGGGCTCGCTCGGGGTTCCAGCGCCGCATCATCACGAGCTTGCCGCCGGCCGCCGTGTTGGCCACGAGGATCGAATGGCAGCCGGTGGCGTGGAACAGCGGGACCGAGAGCAGGTAGGAGTTCTGGACGCCGCCGTTCGAGAGAGGCTCCCGGTGCTCCTCGCTCGAGGTGAGCTGGACCCTCGCGCTGATGAAGCCGAGGCTCATCAAGTTGGTGCAGATGTTCCGCTGCGTGCCGAGCGCGCCCTTCGGCCTGCCGGTCGTCCCCGAGGTGTAGAAGATCGTCGCCAGGTCGTCCGGAGCGACGGAGAGCTCGGGGAGCTCGGTCTCGGCTACCGGCCGGCGGTGCTCGTCCAGAACCTCCTCCATCGACCACACGCCGGCCGCAGGAAGGGCCGCGCTCGCCGCCCCCTGCCGGCCCCGGCCGGCCGGGTCGTCGCCCCGGGCGAGAACGACGTCCTCGAGACCCGCTTGGCGTAGCCCGGCGAGGTGGTCGCCAAGGCGGCCGAGGCGCTCCCCGTCGAGGACGACGAGCTTGGATCCGGAGTCTTCGATGCCGTAGGCGAGCTCGGGACCGGTCCACCAGGCGTTGAGCGGGACGACGACCGCCCCGACGGCCGCCGCCGCCCAGAAGGCAACAACCCACTCGGGGAGGTTGCGCATGGCGATGGCCACGCGATCTCCGAGCCGCACCCCGAAGCGGTCGTGCAGCGCGGTGGCGAAAGCGGCCACCTCGGCGAAGTGCTCCTCGAAGCTCAGGCGCTCGTCCTCGTAGACGAGGAACGTCTGCTGGCCGTAGCCACGGGAGAGCTCGAGGATGGACCTGAGTGACGGCGGGCAGTTCGCCCAGACCCTGGTCACGATGCCGTCGATCACCTCCTCGCCGACCTCGAAGGGCTGCCCGGGAGCGCTGAGCAGCGCAGTGGCCTCCGACAAGCTGAGTGGCACGGGCGAAGGTTACCGTCGCGTGGCGCCGGCCTCAGAGAGGCTTGCCCGCCGCCAGCTCGGCGACCAGGTGGGTCAGCTCCGCCTTCTTCACGCCGCCGAGGAAGATGGCGACGACCTGGCCCTTGGCGTTCAGAAAGGCGGTCGTCGGCAGGTTGGTGGTCCCGTACGCCTCGGCGAGGGGCGCCTTGCCGACGCCGACGGGATAGGTCGCACCTGCGGCTCTCAGCAGCTTCAGCGCGGTCGCCGGGGCGTCGTCGTCGGTGTCGATGCCGACGAAGGGCACTTTGCCGGCACGGGCCACCGCAGCGATCGTCCCGAGCTCCTGCCGGCAGATCGGGCACCAGGATGCGAAGAAGTTCACGACCGTGGGATGGCCGACCGCGCCTCCGACCCTGACGGGGGCGCCGCCCCCGAGTCGCGTGAGGGCGACGGGTGCAGGAGTGTGCCGCCTGCCGGGCGGATAGACGATGAGGGTGAGCGCCGACCTCATGCCGAGCGAGGAGGTGCTGCGGCTCGCCGCCCTCACGGCGAACACGACGAAGCCGACGGCGAGGACGAGCGCGAGGACGAGTGAGATCACGAAGGCCCTCGGGCTTCGCGTCCCCCGCCCGGCCTGCTCTCTGTCGGTCGCTGCCGCGGTCACCAGGAGATCGTAACCAGCGACCTCAGGACCCGGACCGTCGGGACCGACGGTCCGATCACGCCGATCCAACCGCGTCTGCCGGCGACGACCCTGGGTCAGACGGTTGACGAGCACCCTTCGAGAGCTCCCCGGTCCACGGGCGACGGCCTCAGAGACCCCGACCCGCCGGAGATGCCTACCCGAGGGCATCGGGCGGAGCGGAGGTCGCGCGCGCAGACGCGCGCAATGGGACGGATGGGCGGAGGGAGTGGGATTCGAACCCACGGGGCTCATCACCCGACGGTTTTCAAGACCGTTGCATTCGTCCGCTCTGCCATCCCTCCACAGCGCGCCGGCGCGAGAGCCTATGCCCCCCGGGAGCGCAACCGGTTGAGCCGCGGCAGAATGACGCCGTGGCCCAGCCCGGAGAGCCGACCCTCTCGCTCGACCTCGGCCTGGTGCTCAACCAGCTGGCCGACGGCGTCCTCGTCGTCGACCGCGACCTGCACATCCTCTTCGCCAACGACGCGGCCGCCGCGCTCTCCCGGTACCCGGTGAGCGAGCTGCTCGAGCGGGGGCTGGCGGATCTTGTGGCTCGCCGGGAGCACGGCCGCCTCGAGGAGCTCGGACCGCTCTTCCATCTCGAGGGGGCTCCGCTCGCCGGAGGCGGCCCTGTCCGGACCGTGGCGGTACGAAGCGACGGCTCGGAGTTCGAGGTCGACGTCACCCTCGGTATCGCTCCGCTCGGTCCGGAGCAGGGTCCACTGCTCATCGTCTCCATCCGAGACGTCACCGACGCCATCGCGATCGAGAAGGAGGCGACTGCCGCCGCCTACCTGAGGGCCATGCTCGGCGTCATGGCAGAGCTCGAGGGGGCGACGGGTGAACAGAATGCCGTCGGAAGGGTGCTGCCAGCGCTCTGCGAGAACCTGGACTGGGAGGGTGCCGCCTTGTGGCTGGCGGGCGAGGGCAGGCTCTCCTGCATCGACTCGTGGGTCTCCCCCGACTCCCCCGACTCCGCCGGCGACCCGGGCGGCGGGACGGAGGCGGTGGTGGAGTTGGGATCCCTGCAGCTCTCCTTCGGTGAAGGGCTCGCCGGCACCTGCGCGCTCGAGCGGCGCACGATCTCCTACACCAAGGCGGAGGTCCCGCCCGACTGGCCCGCCGGCCTGTTCGCCGGTCTCGACCCGCTCGAGCTGCTCGCCTTCCCACTGCTCGGGAGCGAGGGCGAGGTGCTCGGCGTCGTCGAGCTGGAGTCGCTCCACCCGGACAGGGTCGGGGAAGAGCTGCGCGACGTGCTCGACGCAATCGGGCACCAGCTCGGCCAATTCCTGGCCGCCATCCGCGCCGACGAGCAGCGCCGGGCGGCCGAGATCGAGCGGGAGCAGCTCCTCGCTCGCGTCCAGGCGGCCGAGCGCTCGCAGGCGTTCCTGCTCCGAGCCTCGCAGATCCTCGGCGAGGCGGGCAGCTTCGCCGAGTCGCTCGACGCCCTCGCCGCCGTCGCCGTGCCGGCGCTCGGCGACATCTGCCTCATCGACATCGCCCACGACGAGGGCGGGCTCGTCCGGATGGCCGCCCGGCACGCCGATCCCCGCCACCAGGTGGAGGTCCAGCAGCTCGGCGCCAGGTACACGCCGCGCCCGGGCGGCTCCCACCCCGCCGTCTCGGTCATCCGAAGTGGCCGCTCCATCTGGTCTGACACGATGAGCGACGACTTCCTTCGCTCCACCACCCACGACGAGGAGCACTACCGGCTCGTGAAGGCGCTCGGGTTCTCGTCCTACCTGAGCGTCCCGCTGACGAGCCGGCGCCGGGTGCTCGGGGCCCTCACCATCATCTCGACCAGTCCGGCTCGGCGGATCGGCAGCGAGGACCTGCTGCTGGCCGAGTCGCTGGCCAAGCGGGCAGCCGAGGTCGTCGAGAAGCAGCGGCGCTACGAGCGCGAGCACGAGATGGCCCACATCCTGCAGTCGAGCCTGCTCCCGGCCGAGCTCGAGCAGCCGCCGGGCTACGAGCTGGCGGTGCGCTACCTCCCGAGCACGCTCGGCGCCGAGGTCGGCGGGGACTGGTACGACGTGCTCCGGCTCGCCAACCGGCGGTGGGCGGTCACCGTGGGGGACGTCTCCGGCCACGACGTGCAGGCCGCAGCCGCCATGGGCCGGCTGCGCACGGCGGCCCGCGCCCTCGCTGCCAGGTCGCGGGGCCCCGTCCAGCTGCTGAACCGGCTCCGCGACGCCTGGGACCACCTCGACGTCGAGAGGACGGCGACGGTCGTCGTCGCCGCTCTCGACCCTGGCGAGAACGCGGTTGTCGTGTCGATCGCCGGGCACCCCTCCCCCCTCCTCATCGCAGACGGGGTCGCCTCGCACGTCGCAATCCGCCCGGACACTCCGCTCGGCGCTCCGCCCGTCCACGCCGAGGAACGCCGCGTCCCGCTCCCTCCCGGCTCGACCCTGCTCCTGTACTCCGACGGCCTCGTCGAGATGAAGCGGCGACCCCTCTCCGAGGGCCTCGAGCTCCTCCGCACCTCGGTGGAGGGCATGGACGGCAGCCTGGAGGCGTTGTGCGACACGGTGCTCTCGAGCATCGCGAGCGAGCGGTCCGACGACCTCGCCCTCCTCGCCATCCGGCGACTGCCCGAGCCTGCCTGAGGACCGCCCGGGCGGGCGGCAGGTGCCGGCGAAGGACGCGCCGACAGGCGCCTGCGGCGGCCCGGTTGGACCTACGCGGAGACGCCCGGTGCCGCGACGAGGCGGCGGATCTCCGACAGCCACTCGCCCGCCTGGTGCCGGGCGGACGACACCGCTTCCCGCCTCGCCAGGGCGTGCTCGCCGGCGGCGGGGTAGGAGCCGAGGAACTTGCAGCCGGGCAGGCCAGCGCGGAGCTCCCGCAAGCAGTCCCCGACCACCTCGTCGCTCACGTGGCCCTCGAGGTCGATGACGAAGCAGTAGTCGCCGAGGCCCTGCTTGGTCGGTCGGGACTCGATCTTGGTCAGGTTGAGGCTCCGGGCCGAGAACTGCCCAAGGATCTCGTGCAGGCTGCCGGGGTGGTCGGCCGCCTGGAAGCAGACGATGCTCGTCTTGTCGTGCCCGGTGGGAGGCGGTACCCGCGCCTCGCCGACGGCGAGAAAACGCGTCTGGTTGCCCCCGTAGTCCTCGATCGCCTCGGCGAGCACCTCGAGGCCGTACAGGCGGGCGGACAGCCGGGGGGCGATGGCGGCCGTGTGCGGTGGGTGTCGCTCCCCGACCAGGCGGGCGGCGTCGGCCGTCGAGTTGGCCGGGAGCACCTCGGCATCGCCGAGCCGCTCGTGGACGAAGCGGCGGCACTGGGCGCTGGCGTGGGGAAAGGAGACCACCGAGCGGACCTCTTCCAGCCGCGTTCCGGGCGGAGCGAGCAGGAACAGGTGGATGTCCAGCACCATCTCGAGCTGGATCAGCAGGTCCGAGTCGAACACGAGGTGGTCGAGGGTGGCCGAGACCGTCCCTTCGATCGAATTCTCGATCGGGACGACGCCGAGGTCGACCTCTCTCGACTCCGCCGCCCGGAGTACGTCTGGGATCGTCGCGTAGGCGACGTGCTCGCAGTCCGCCAGCTCCCCGACCGAGGCCAGCGCCTCCTCGGTGAAGGTGCCGTGCGGGCCGAAGAAGCCGACGCGGCCCACCGCCCCCTTGCCGCTCCCGCCACTGTCTCGCCCTCCGGCCGTCATGGGGGCAGGATAGTGAGCACCCATGGACGAGCTCGAACTGCGGTGCCTCCTCGACGACGTGACGACCGGCGTCCTCTCGCCCGACGAGGCGGTCGCCCGCCTCCACCGCCTGCCCTTCGCCGAGCTCGGCTACGCCAAGGTGGACCATCACCGCGCGCTGCGCCAGGGGCGCCCGGAGGTGGTCTACGGCCCCGGCAAGACGGCGAGCCAGTGCGCCGGCATCGTCGCCGAGCTCCTCGAGCACGGAGGCGGCCCGGTGCTCGTCACCCGCGCCTCGCCGGGCCAGGCGGCCGCCTGCCTGGAGCGCTGCCCGGGTGCTGACCAGGTCCCCGCCCATCTCGAGGAGGGGAGACTCGCCACCCTCACCTGGCGGCCGGCGCCGGTGCGCCCTGGGAGGATCCTCGTCTGCACCGCCGGGACGGCCGACCTCCCGGTCGCCGACGAGTGCCTGGCGACCCTGCGGGCCTACGGCTTTCGGCCGTCGCTCCTCGCCGATTGCGGGGTCGCCGGTGTCCACCGGCTGCTGGCCTCGCTGGACGAGCTGTTCGAGGCGGACGCCGTCGTCGTGATCGCCGGCATGGAGGGCGCCCTCGCGAGCGTCGTCGGGGGCCTCACGCCTGCACCGGTCGTCGCGGTCCCGACGAGCGTCGGCTACGGAGCGGCTCTCGAGGGCGTGACGGCGCTGCTCGCCATGCTGTCGTCGTGCGCCGCCGGCGTGAGCGTCGTCGGCATCGACAACGGATACGGGGCCGCGGCGGCCATCGCCCGGCTGCTCGCCTGACGTGGCGGGCGAGCGGCGGATCGCCTACTTCAACTGCTTCTCCGGCATCGCCGGCGACATGGCGCTCGGCGCCCTCGTCGACGCCGGCGCCGACCTCCCCTCGCTGCTGCGCCAGCTCGAGCTGCTCCCCATCGGCGGCTGGTCGCTCGACTTCGAGCCGGCGATGCGAAACGGCCTCGCCTGCACCCAGGCTGTCGTGAGGGTGCGGGGCGACAGCGTCGTCCGCACCTTCATGCACATCCTCGGTGTCCTTGAGGAGGCCCGGCTCCCCGACCGGGTACGCGACCGGGCCGTGGCCGCCTTCACCGTGCTGGCCGAAGCCGAGGGCCGGGTGCACCGCCGCCCACCCTCGGCGGTCCACTTCCACGAGGTCGGGGGCCACGACACCATCGTCGACATCGTCGGGACGGCGGCCGCCCTCGACCTGCTCGGGATCGACGCCGTGGCGGCGAGCGCGGTCGCGACCGGGACGGGTGTCGTGAGGACGGCCCACGGCCTCATCCCCAATCCCGGCCCGGCCGTGGTGGAGCTGCTGGCCGGGATCCCCACTGTCGGCCGGGACGTCGGGCTCGAGCTCACCACCCCGACCGGAGCCGCCATGATGAAGGCCTGGGGCGTCTGCTTCGGCGCCATGCCGGGGATGACCGTCGAGCTCTCCGGCTACGGCGCCGGCAGCAGGGAGATCGACGGCATGCCGAACTGCACCCAGGTCGTCGTCGGCACCGGTGCCGGCGCCGATTCCGGGCTCGTCGAGAGTGCCGCCGAGCAGCTGACCGTGCTCGAGGCGAACCTCGACGACGCCACGGGGGAGACGCTCGCCCACGCCGTCCAGGCGCTCATGGACCACGGTGCCCTCGACTCCTGGGTGACGCCGGTCGTGATGAAGAAAGGTCGACCGGCCCATCTCCTGAGCGTCCTGTGCGACCCCGCGCTCTCGGCCAGCCTGGCCGAGCTGCTGCGGAGCGAGACCGGCTCGCTCGGCGTGCGGACGCATCCGGTCGAGCGCTGGAGCACGCCCCGGCGAACAGGCGGGATCGAGGTGGGCGGCATCCCGGTCCGGGTGAAGGTGAGCGCGGGAAGGGTGAAGGCCGAGCACGACGACGTGGTCCGGGCGGCGCGTCGCCTCGGACGGCCGCTCATCGAGGTGGCGGCCGAGGCCGAGGCACGCTGGCGGGCCTCGACACCGTCGGGCGACGAGGAGGCGGCCGCCCGCCCGGAGCGCCCCGATCCAGCGCCCGCCTGACCTCAGCCGGCCGCCACCTCCAGCCTGAGCGACTGCGAGTCGAAGAGGCCGCGCCCGGCCGAGGGGCCGTCGGTCGAGATCGTCACCGTGAGGCGGTAGAGGGTGCCCGGCCGGACGGTGAAGCTCGGCAGGGAGAAGTCGAGCGACGAGCCGGCGGCGAAGGTCCCGATCCGGCGCTGGACGGTCTCGGGTGAGAGCGGCGGCGGGGCGGTCGTCGTCGTCGTCTTCGCCTTCTTGCCGCTCCGGCGCGGGAGGGCGATCGGCGAGAGGGTCCCTCGCACCACGACCCCCGGCTCGGCCACATTGCCACCGTTCGCCACGACGACGATCGCCGCCACGGAGCGGGTGGGTGCGAGCCAGGACGTCGTGCGCGGACCGGGAAGCTGCAGCGTCGTCGTGGTGGTGCTCGTCGAGGTGCTCGTCGTCGTCGAGGAGCTCGGCGGCCGGGTCGTCGAGGTGGAGCTCGCTCCCGGCGCGGTCGTCGACGTGGTGGTGGTGGTGGACGTCGTCGAGGTGGTGGTGGACGTCGTCGAGGTGGTGGTGGTCGTCGTGGTGGTCGGCGTGATGCGCAGGGCGGGGGGCTGGAGGGTCACCGCCAGGATCGTGAGGTCCTGGTGCAGCACGAGCTGCGGGTTGGTCGTGAGCGCCGTCAGGTAGCGCTGAAGGGCGGGGGTCGTCCAGCGGCCCGAGGAGGCCCACGAGCTGGTGGGGAGCGGCACCGAGTGCCGCCTGGCGGCGGCCGGCACCTGCTGTCGGAAGGCGAGGTAGGCGGCGTCGGAGGCGTGGATGTCGGCGGCTGCCCGCTCGAGCCCGGCGAGGGCGCGGCCCCGTCCGCCGGGCGACATCGCCGCCGTGACGGCGCCCGCCAGGGTCCGCGCCGCCTCCGTGCGCTTCGCGAAGACGCCGACCAGGTTGTCGCCGAGCCGGGTCGTCGGCGCCGGGATGGCGATCGAGGCCACCTGCTGCTCGGCGGCGGCCGAGCCGCTCACGAGCCGGGCGAGGGCGGCGAGCAGACCCTGACGGCCGAGCGAGGCGGCGTGGTAGCGGATGTCGTGCAGCCAGGGCACGAGCGCGGTCGACTCGTCGATCACCGGCACCACGGCTGCGACGTAGCTGCGCTCCTGGATGAGCGCCACCGGCTTGCCC
>JAKAQB010000128.1 GCA_021811865.1 Actinomycetes bacterium
CACCGTTGCGGGCGTCAGGGCCCGGGAGCCTCCCCCCAGGGTCGCCGTCTCACATCAGTCCTCACAGGACAAGCACCGCTAGCGATCCCCGGGGGTCGGTCCCATGAGTAGTGGTACACCCATCAGCACCGGGGCTCCTGGATGGCGGCAATCGACTTGGGGGCTGCTCCTTGCCGGTGAACCCCCAGGCCCGCCGGAGCAGGACGAGGGGATGGCGTGAGAGCCGTCCGCGTCATTCCCTGCCTCGACGTCGACGCCGGCCGCGTGGTCAAAGGGGTCCGGTTCCAGGGGCTCCGGGATGCCGGCGACCCCGTAGAGCTCGCGGCGCGCTATGACCGCGAGGGTGCCGACGAGCTGGTGTTCTACGACATCACGGCCTCCGCCCAGGCCCGCGACACCCTCTACGAGGTCGTCGCCCGCACCGCCGAGGAGGTGTTCATCCCACTGACGGTCGGCGGCGGCGTGCGGAGCCTCGACGACGCCCGCCGCCTGCTCCGGCTCGGTGCCGACAAGGTGAGCGTCAACAGCGCCGCCGTCCAACGCCCGCAGCTGGTGGCCGAGATCGCCGACACCTTCGGGGCGCAGTGCACCGTGCTCGGCGTCGACGTGCGCCGACGCCCCGACGGCGCCGCATTCGAGGTCCACACCCACGGCGGTCGCCGGCCCACCGGGCTTGACGTCCTGGCGTGGGTCGAGGCGTGCGAACGGCGGGGAGCCGGCGAGGTCGTCGTCAACTCGATGGACCGCGACGGCACCCGCGACGGCTACGACCTGGAGCTGACCCGCACGGTGGCCGACCGCGTCGGTATCCCGGTTGTCGCCAGCGGGGGCGTGGGGTGCCTGGACGACCTCGTCGCCGGAGCCTTGGACGGCGGTGCCGATGCCGTCCTCGCGGCTTCGATCTTCCACTTCGGGGAGGCCACCGTGGCCGAGGCCAAGACCAGGCTGGCGGCGGCCGGCGTGACTGTCCGGCCGGTGCCGGCGTGACCCGTCTGGCCGGCGCAGGCGTGAACCGGGGCGCAGGCGTGATCGGGGCGCCGGCGTGATCGCCGGGCGGGTGGGGATGGCGGGCCGGCACAACGATCTCACCGACGTGGCCGGTGTCCGCGTCGGCCACTACCAGCGGGTGGGGGAGGGCTGGTTCACCGGGACCACCGTCGTGGCGTTGCCGCCGGGGGCGGTCGGTGGGGTCGACGTCCGCGGGGGAGGGCCTTGTACCCGCGAGACGGACGCCCTCGCTCCCGGGACGCTCGTCGAAGTCGTGCACGCCGTCTGCCTCTCGGGCGGCAGCGTCTACGGCCTGGCGGCGGCAACCGGGGTCACGGACTGGCTGGGAGAGCGCGGCATCGGTCTACCGGTCGGCCTGAACGCGGGCGAGGTGGCGCCGATCGTGGCTGCCGCCGGTCTCTACGACCTCCGGCCCGGGGCGTTCGACTGCCGCCCCGACGCCGCCTTCGGGCGGTCCGCCGCCGAGGCGGCTGCCCGGCCGGGTGGGTTCGGGCCGGTGGCACTCGGGAGCGTCGGGGCGGGGGCGGGTGCACGGGCCGGTGGGCTGAAGGGAGGGATCGGCTCGGCGAGCGTGGTGCTTGAAGGCGACGTCACGGTCGCTGCGCTCGTCGTCGTCAACTCCGCCGGCAGCCCCGTCGATCCTGCCACCGGCGAACTGCGGGCCGCGTCGTTCCTGCTGCCCGGCGACATCAGCGGCCTCGGAGACCTTCGCCGGCCGCAGGCGTCGGATGTCGCCGGCGCCGCGGCGCGCCTCTCCGGGGTGTCACCTCGGGTCGGCAACACGGTGCTGGTGGTCGTCGCAACCGACGCTGAGGTCTCGCAGCCCCAATGCACGCGCCTGGCCATGGCCGCCCACGACGGCCTCGCGCGCGCCGTGCACCCGGCCCACGGACTGACCGACGGTGACGTCGTGTTCGCCGTCGCCACCCGTTCCAGGCCGCTGGCGTCGCCCCCGCCGGCACCCTCGCTCCTCCACGGCGCCGGCACCGCCCACCCGGCTGCCCTGGGCGGGCTGATGGCCGCGGGGGCTGACGCGGTGGCACGGGCGGTGGTGCGGGCGGTCCTCTTTGCCGAGGCGGTCAACGGCGTTCCCACCTACCGCGACCTCTACCCGAGTGCCCTCACTTCGGTGCATTGAGCGCGCCTCGGGGATTTTGGGCCCGCTTTCTGACCGCTGTGCACCGAGCTGGCGGCTGCGCGCCGGGAAGGCAAACGACAGGTAGCCCCCGGCGCCGACTACCGTCGCAGGGATGGTGGAGAGCCCCAAGCAGGCGATCCAGATGCTCGCTGACCGGGTGCTCGTGCAGATCCCTCGTGGCGAGGGCGAGCGCAAGTCCCGTGCCGGCATCCTGATCCCTGCCACCGCCCAGGTCGCCCGCCGGCTGACGTGGGCGGAGGTGGTAGCCGTGGGGCCCCACGTGCGTGCCGTCAAGGCCGCCGACCAGGTGCTGTTCAACCCTGAGGATCGATTCGAGGTTGAGGTCCAGGGAGAGGACTACCTGATCCTCCGCGAGCGCGACATCCACGCCGTGGCATCCGAGCGTGTCGCCGACGGCACCGGCCTGTACCTGTAGGAGCCGCCGGCTGCCCGACCCGCCGGCGCCGGTGCTGCAGCTCTGGGGAACGTGCTGGAACGGGGTGTGGAAGCCCGTAACCTGGCGGCATGCCGCCCGCCGCCACCAGCATCGCCTGGACTCCTGAGCAGCTCGCCGACGTGCGCTGGAACGCCGACGGCCTGGTGCCGGTCATCGTCCAGGAGCAGGGAACCGGCGCCGTCTTGATGCTGGCGTGGAGCAACGTCGAGACGCTGCGCGAGACGCTCGACACCGGACGGGTCGTGCTCTGGTCGAGGAGCCGCCAGGGGCGCTGGCGGAAGGGGGACACCTCCGGGGACCGGCAGTGGGTGCGCGAGGCCTACTACGACTGCGACGGTGACACCCTCCTGCTGGTCGTCGAACAGGAGGGTGCAGGTGCCTGCCACACTGGTGCCCGGTCCTGCTTCAGCCGGGCCTTCGGCGCCGGCGCCGGCGCCGGCGACGCTGGCAAGCCGGCGTGATCCGTCCCGACGCCGGCCCGCTCCGCCCCGACGCCGGCCCGCTCCGCCCCGACACCGGCCCGCTCCGCCCCGACGCCGGCCCGCTCCGCCCTGCCGGCCGCTCCGCCCCGCCGGCGTGATCCGCCCGACCCGCGACGAGTTCGTCGCCCTCGCCGGCGGCTGGACGGTCGTCCCCGTCTGGCGGGAGGTGCTCGCCGACCTGACGACGCCGGTTGCTGCGTTCGCGCGCCTCGCCGCCAGCGACCACCGCGCGTTCTTGCTCGAGTCTGTCGAGCACGCCGGCCCATGGGGGCGCTGGTCGTTCATCGGCCTGCAGCCGAGCGCCACGCTGATCGCCCGGGGCGGCCGCCTGGAGGTGGAGGGGGACCTACCCGCCGGGGTGCGCACCGACCAGGGGGTCCTCGCCGCCGTCCGGGCCCTCCTCGACCGGCTCCGCTCGCCGGCGCTCGAAGGCCTGCCTCCCTTCCACGGCGGGCTCGTCGGCTACCTCGGCTACGACGTGGTCCGCGAGGTGGAGCGGCTGCCCGACGCCCCGGCCGACGAGGGCGGGTTCCCCGACGCCATCCTCTCGGTGGTCGGCCAAGTCGTCGCCTACGACTCGTGGCGGCAGCGGGCGACGCTCGTCGATGCCGTGCGGGTGCCGCCGGGCACCACCGCCGCCGGGGCCGGGGCGCTCTACGACGCGGCCGCCGCACGCCTCGACCACCTGGCGGCCGCAGGCGCGCACCCCGCCCTGGAGCCCCTCGTCGAACCCCCCGAGGGCGACGGAGAGCTGCCCGCCCACCGCCGGCGCACGACGCCGGAGGGCTACGCCCGGGCGGTGGCCGCCGCCAAGGAGCACATCTTGGCCGGCGACGTGTTCCAGGTGGTGCTGTCGCAGCGCTTCGAGCTCGACCTCGACGCCGAGCCGTTCGACCTGTACCGGTCGCTCCGCCAAATCAACCCGAGCCCATCCATGTACTTCCTGCGCCACCCCGAGGTGTGCCTGGTGGGGTCGTCACCCGAGCCGCTCGTGCAGCTTCGCCAAGGTCGGGTCGTGTCGCGGCCGATCGCCGGCACCCGCCGCCGGGGGCGCACCGACGACCACGACCGTCGCCTGGCCGCCGAGCTCATCGAGCACCCGAAGGAGCGGGCCGAACACGTCATGCTCGTCGATCTCGCCCGCAACGACGTCGGCCGGGTGGTGGAGTATGGGACGGAGACCGTGGACGAGCTGATGACCTTGGAGCGCTACAGCCACGTGATGCACATGACCTCGCAGGTATCGGGCCGCCTGCGCGCCGGGCTGGGCCCGGTGGACGTGCTGGCGGCGACACTGCCGGCCGGCACCGTCTCGGGGGCGCCCAAGGTGCGGGCGATGCAGCTGATCGACGAGCTCGAGCCGGCCAAGCGGGGGCCATACGCCGGGGTCGTCGGCTACTTCGACTTCTCCGGGAACCTCGACACCGCCATAGCGATCCGGACGATGGTTGTGGCGCCCGACGGCACGGCAAGCGTGCAGGCGGGGGCGGGCATCGTGGCCGACAGCGACCCGGCCGACGAGGACCTCGAGTGCCGCAACAAGGCGGCCGCCCTGCTGGCGGCGGTTCCCGGGGCCCGGCGCATCACGGCGGCGCGCGGCCAGGCGGTGGCCCGTGCCTGAGGTGCGCCACCACCGCTTCGCCCGGGACGCCGCCGTCGTCGAGGGCCCCGAGGCGGCCACCTACCTGCAGGGCCAGCTGAGCCAGGACGTCCTGGGGCTGGCCGTCGGCGACTCTTCGTGGTCGTGGCTGCTGGCACCTGCGGGGAAAGTCGACGCCCTCGTCCGCGTCGCTCGGCTGGGCGACGAACGCTTCGTGGTGGACACGGATGCGGGGTGGGGCGACGTGGTCGTCAACCGCCTCACCCGTTTCAAGCTGCGCACCAGGGCCGACATCGCCGCGACGAGCTTCGATGTCCTCGCCGTGCGCGGCGCCCGGCCGGAGGGCGCGGCCCTGACCGCGCTGTGGTCCCCGATCGAGGAGGGCGTCGACCTCCTCGACGGTCCCGCCCCGGGCCGGCCGCTCGGCGACGACGAGTGGGAAGCGGAGCGCATCACCGCCGGGGTGCCTGCCATGGGCGCCGAGCTCACCGAGCGCACCATCCCCGCCGAGACCGGCCTCGTGGCCCTGACCGTGAGCTTCACCAAGGGTTGCTACACGGGCCAGGAGCTCGTCGCCCGCATCGACTCCCGCGGTGGCCACGTCGCCCGGCACCTGCGCCTGTTGCGCCCCGAGCGACCCCTCGTCGCCGGCACCGACCTCACCGCCGGCGGAAAGGTGGTCGGCTCGGTCACCAGCGCCTCGCCCACCGAGCCGGTGGCCCTCGGATACGTCGGCCGGGCGGTGGAACCCGGCGGCACGGTCCTAGCCGGGGACATCCCCGTCGAGGTCGTCGCCCTGCCGTCCCGGGGATGAGGCGGGCGACGCTGCTCCTCGGCACCGCCGCCGCCGTCGTCGTCGCCGGCTGCGGGCCCCAGGTCGGGAGGTTGTCGATCCCGGCCCCGCCGCCGAGCCGGCCCGTGGCGACGACGGCACCACCGAGCACGGTCGACGGAGCCGCTGTCAGCCTGCCGACCGTCCCCGGCGTCACCACGACGACGGCGCCGGGGCTCGGTCCCGGCGGGGCGACGGTCACCGGGACCGTGAGCGGACCGGGCGGCCCGGTCACCGGGGCGACCGTCCTCGTGCAGAGGGTGGTCGGAGACCGGGCGGCGAGCACCGAGGTCGCCACGGCGGCCAACGGAAGGTTCACCGTCGCCGGCGTGCTCGGCGGCCTCTACCGCCTCCGCGCCTGGGACCCGCCGCACCTGACGATGCTCCAAGCGGTCCTGCGGTGGGTGCCCGACGGGACGACCCAGGCCGTCGAGCTCACCCTTGCCTCCTTCGGGACCGCGCTGGCGGTGACCGCCTCGTTCGACCCCGACCCTCCGGTCGTGGGCCGACCGGTCACGGTGGCGGTGCTGGTCAGGCGCCCTACGGTCACCGCCGGCGGCTCGGTCAGCGACGTCCCGGTGACGGGGTTCAGGGTCCGACTGTTCGGCGCATCCTGGGTGGTCAGCGGCCCGGCGACCGCGACCACGGGACCAACCGGGGCGGCGACCTTCGTCGTCACCTGCCACGCCGCCGGGAGCCAGGCGCTCGGCGCCGTCGTGGGAGCCGGGAGGGTGAGCCTCCGCCCGCCGGCGTGCGTGGCGCCCTCCCCTCCGCCGACGAGCGTGCCCAAGACCAAGAGGCACCGGGCCCGCCACCGGTAGGCTCGCCGGCCATGGGCACCTACCTGGACCGCATCCTCGCGGCGCACCGCGCCGCGGCGGGGGCGGACGGCAGGGACCTCGACGCTCTCGTCGCTGCGGCGTCCTCTGCCACCCCCGCCCGCCGCTTCGCCGCCGCACTGGTGGCCCGACCCGGGGTCTCGGTCATCGCCGAGGTGAAGCGGGCCAGCCCGAGCCGCGGGCCGCTCGCTCCCGACCTCGACCCCGCCGTCGTGGCCGCCCAGTACGAGTCGGGCGGGGCGGCGTGCCTGTCGGTTCTCACCGACAGCGCGTTCTTCCGGGGCTCGGCGGCGGACCTGGCGGCCGCCCGCGCCGCGACCCGCCTGCCCGTGCTGCGCAAGGACTTCACCATCGGGCCCGCCGACGTGTGCGACGCCCGCCTCATGGGCGCCGACGCCGTCCTGCTCATCGCGGCCGCGCTGGACCAGGAGGAGCTCGCCGAGCTGCAGGCCCTCGCCGCCCGGGTGGGGATCGACGCTCTCGTCGAGGTCCACGACGAGGCCGAGGCGGAGACCGCCGTCGCGGCCGGCGCCACGCTCATCGGGGTCAACCAGCGCGACCTGAGA
>JAKAQB010000047.1 GCA_021811865.1 Actinomycetes bacterium
GGGATGAACTGGTTCATCCCCGCGTTGGTGAACAGCGGGGCTCGCGGGTGGCGCGGGATCAGCCCCGACGACGGCACGAGCATGTGCTCGTGGTCGACGAAGTACTGAGTGAAGGCGCGGCGCAAGCCGTTGGCGTCCATGACCCGACGAGCCTACCCGGGCGTCCCCCGCCCCCCCTTCACGGCCGCATCAGGACCGGTGCCGGCGCGAGCGACCCCCCGAGCGGGCGCCGGGCACCTGCGGTGGCCGGGGGTCGCCCACCACCCGGAGCGCCGGCCTGCCCCCTGCCGGCAGCGCCCGCGACGACGCAAGGGGGGACGGCCCGAGCTGGGCGCGCAGCTCCGCCTCCCGGTCGGCCATCGCCTGGCGTCCCTCCTCGATCGCTTCCCGCAGGTCGCTGCCGGCGGCACGCACCCGGGCCGAGAGCCCGGCGCGCACCCGCGCCGGCAGGAAGCGCTCCACCTGCCGGCGCACCCGGTGCTGCGCCCACACGGTCGCCGCCGCCCCCGCCGCCGCCCCCATGCCCATCCACCGGACCCGGTTGAACATCCCTACCTCCCGCCTCGCGCCCGCCGGAGACGTCGCCCCGCTCTGGCCGCGCCACTCCCGAGGGCCACCGCCTTGATCACCGGGGTCGCCATCGCCGTCGACGCCAGCCGTGACGCCGAGCCCACCACCTCGCTGATCGACTCCGCCGAGCCGACCAGGTCCTCGACGCGCTGCAGCTCTCGCTCGGCGTGGGCGGCGACGGCTTCCAGCCGGGAGTGGAGGTCGGCCGCCTCCGCCCGCAGGTCGGCGGCTACGCGCCGCAGGGCGGCCGTCTCGCGCAGCATCCAGGCCACGGCGGCGGCCAGCCCGACCACGACCAGGGTCGCCACGACCGTGACCGCGACGGCCACCGTCTGGGAGGAAGCGACGACGTCTGCCGTCCCGAGCATCAGGCCGCCGAGACTACTCCGGGGGTCGCCCGCGTTGGCGCAACCGCTCGCCGATCCTGGCCTCGTCGCCGTGAACCGAGGGCTCGTAGTACGTGGTGCCAGCCAGTTGCTCCGGGAGGTAGTCCTGCTCGACCCAGCCGCGGGGGTCGTCGTGGGGATAGCGGTAGCCGACGCCGTGGCCGATGCGTGGGGCGCTGCGGTGGTGGGCGTCGCTGAGGTGCAGCGGCACCCGGCCGGCGGGGCGTGAGCGCACGTCCTCCAGGGCCCTCCAGATCCCGAGGGCGGTCCGGTTGGACTTGGGGGCGGTGGCCAGGTGCACGACGGCCTGGGCCAGGTTGAGCTGGGCTTCGGGCAGGCCGACGTACTCGACGGCGTGGGCGGCGGCCGTGGCGACGACCAGGCTCATGGGGTCAGCCATCCCCACGTCCTCGCTGGCCAGGACGACCAGGCGGCGGGCTATGTAGCGGGGGTCCTCCCCCGCCACGATCATGCGGGCCAGCCAGTGCAGGCCGGCGTCGGGATCACCGCCGCGAATGCTCTTGATGAAGGCACTGATGACGTCGTAGTGGTCGTCGCGGCCCCACGTCAGTGCACGGGTGGTGCGAGCCCGCTCGACGTCGTCGAGGGTGACCGGCCGGCCGTCGCCGGCGATGGCCAGCGCCACCTCCAGCGTTGTGAGCAGGGCGCGGCCGTCCCCGTCGACGGAGTCGATGATGGCGTCGGCCGCCGGCTGCTCGATGGTCCCGCCCTCGGCGCCCAAGCCCCGCTCCAGCAGGACGGCCAGCGCTTGGTGGTCGAGGGGCTCGAGGCGGAACAACGTAGAACGGCTGAGCAGGGGGCCGTTGACCTCGAAGAACGGGTTCTCGGTGGTGGCGCCGACCAGTGTGAGGGTGCCGTCCTCGACGCTCGGCAGCAGCGCGTCTTGCTGCGACTTGCTGAACCTGTGGACCTCGTCGAGCAGCAGGACCGTCGGGACGCCGTTCTCCGCCAGCCGCCGCCTCGCAGCCTCGGCAGCCTCACGCACGTCCTTGACCCCGGCGCTCACCGCGCTGAGGGACTCGAAGGCGGCCCCGGCGGCATCGGCCAGCAGCCGTGCGATCGTCGTCTTGCCCGTCCCCGCCGGGCCCCAGAGGATCACCGATGTCAGCTTCCGGGCATCCACCAGTGCCCGCAGCGCACCTCGCGGTCCGAGGAGGTGGTCCTGGCCGACCACGTCGTAGAGGCTCTTCGGCCGGATCCGGCTGGCGAGCGGCCCGCGGGAGCGGAGACGCTCCTGGAGACCGGCTTCGAACAGGTCGTCGCTCACCGGGGAAGGATCACCGCAGGTCCCGGAGGTCCAGTCCCGCCGGTCCGGCGGTGGCGGGGGGCCGGGTGCGGGCGTCGAGCTCAGCCCACTCCTCGAAGCCCTCGCGCCGGAGCGCCTCGAGGATGCGGGCGACGTTGCGCTTGCGGGGCACCAGCCGCACGTCCGCCCCGACGGCGACGAGGCGCCGTTGCCAGGCGACGAGGGTGCCCGGATCGGCGTCGCCGCTGTGCACGAGCGCCACCTGCCGGCGGGCGGGGCGGAACCGGGCGGCGTCGACCAGATCCACGACCCGCTCGAAGCCGAGGGAGAACCCGCAGGCGGGCACCTCCACGCCGGCGAAGCGGCCGATCATGCCGTCGTAGCGCCCGCCGCCGCCGATCGACCCGCCCCGGAAGGCGGGGTGGTGAAGCTCGAAGATCGGTCCCGTGTAATAGCCCATGCCCCTGACGAGCGCCGGGTCCACCACCACGGCGGCGTCGGGCTTGGCGACGGCGACGCCGTCCCGGATGGCGAGCATGCGTGCGGCGCGCTCGCCCGCGCGGGTCGGCAGCGCCGCCAGCGTCGCCTCCAGGTCGCCGGCGGCGTCGGCCACGCCGACGAGCACGGCGACGAGGCGGTCGACGACCCCGGCGCCCACGCCGTTGGCGGACAGATCTGCCGCCACGCCGTCGAGGCCGACCTTGTCGAGCTTGTCGATGCTCACGAGGGCCGCCGGCTGCTGTTGGGCCCCTACCCCGCAGGCGTCGAGCATGGCGGCGAGCACGCTGCGGTCGTTGAGGCGCACGGTGGCGCCCTCAACGCCGAGGCGTTCGATGGCGTCGGTGCTGGCGGCGATCAACTCCACCTCGGCCACGGTGCTCGCCTCGCCGAGCACGTCGATGTCGCACTGGGTGAACTGGCGGTACCGGCCCCGCTGCGGCCGCTCGGCCCGCCACACGGGCGCGACCTGGAAGGCCCGGAACACCTCGGGCAGCTCGCTGCGGTGGGTGGCGTAGAAGCGCGCCAGGGGGACGGTCAGGTCGTAGCGGAGCCCGAGGTCGGCCGCCTTCGCCGGCGGGAGCGGGTCGAGGGGGTCGAGGCCGCGCTTGAGCACCCGGAAGATCAGCTTCTCGTTGTCGCCCCCCTGGCTCGACTCGAGGCGGCTCAGCTCCTCGAGGACGGGCGTCTCGATCTCCCGGTACCCGTAGCCGGCGAAGGCCTCCCGGATGACGGCGAGGACGCCGTCGCGGCGTGCCTTGTCCTCGGGGAGGAAGTCGCGCATGCCGCGCGGCGGCTGGACGGTAGACGCCATCGGGCCGAAGGTACTCGCGCCTGGTGGCGGGCGGGACGCCGCCGGCCTGGCCCGCCGGCGCGGTGCTGGCCGGCATGCGCGGTGCTGGCCGGCATGCGCGCGGCGCAAGGTGCGTGAACACCCGCTTCACCACGCCCCGCGGTGGCTCAGCCCGCCCGCTGGCGAACTTTGGAAGCGCGTCGTCGTCTGACGACGACGCGATTCCAAAGGTCGGCGGAGCCTCTTCTCCATCCACCACTCTTCGTGGTGAAACTGGGTCTTCAGATGCGCATCACGCGGCAGCCAGCGGATTCCTCCGTGCAGTGGCAGGAGAGGATCTCATGCACTCCCTGGCCGTCAACCACGAAGTCGGCGGGAGCCTCGGAGGATCAGCCCCGGTTGGGCAGCACCCGGTAGGCGTCGTAGACGCTGTCGATGCGCTTGATGGCGTTGAGGACCGAGTCGAGGTGGGCGGGGTCGGCCAGCTCGAACTCGAAGCGCATGCGCGTGACCCGGTCGGCACCGGTCAACGTCTCGCTGCGAAGGATGTTCAGATGGTGGTCGGAGAAGACCTTCCAGACGTCGACGCCCAGCCGGGTGCGGTCCAAGGCCTTCAGCTCGACGGCGGCGGTGAACGAGCCGCCGCGGTCGCGGTCCCACTCGACCTCTATCATCCGCCCGACCTCGTTGGCGGAGAGGGCGGCAGCGTTGGAGCAGTCGCTGCGGTGCACGCTGACACCCCTGCCTCGGGTGACGAACCCGATGATCTCGTCGCCGGGCACCGGCGTGCAGCAGCGGGACAGGCGGACCATCACGTCATCCAGGCCTTCGACGTGGACGCCGGCGCCCTGGCTGCTGCGACCGTGCCGGCGCGGCCGTCCCACGGTCGCCGGCAGCTGCTCCTCGTGCTCGCCGGCACGCAGCTCCCGGGCGACGCGCTGCGCTATCGAGCGCGCCGACACGTGGCTCTCGCCGATCGCGGCGTGCAGCGCGTCGAGGTCGGCGTAGTTCATCGAGGTGGCCACCTCGATCAGCAGCGGGGAGGACGCCAGCTTCTGGACGGGCAGGCCCTCCTTGCGGAGCGCCTTGGTGAGCTCTTCGCGTCCGGACTCGATGGCATCCTCGCGCCGCTCGCGGCTGAACCACTGGCGGATCTTGGAGCGCGCCCGGGGCGTCGCCGCGATCTTGAGCCAGTCACGGCTGGGGCCGGCGGAGGGAACCTTGGAGGTGAAGATCTCCACGCTGTCGCCGGAGGCGAGCTTGGAGTCGAGGGGCACGAGCCGGCCGTTGATGCGCGCCCCGATGCAGCGGTGGCCGATCTCGGTGTGGATGCTGTAGGCGAAGTCGATCGGGGTGGCCCCCGCGGGCAGGGTGACGACGTCGCCCTTGGGGGTGAAGACGAACACCTCGTCGGTCTCGAGGTCGAGCTTCAAGGTCTCCAGGAACTCGGCGGGGTCGGTGCTCTCGCTGGACCAGTCGACGATCCGTTGCAACCAGGCGACGTCGGAGGCGGAGGCCTGCTCCTTGTACCCCCAGTGGGCGGCGATGCCGCGCTCGGCCCGGTTGTGCATCTCGGAGGTGCGGATCTGCGCCTCGAGGGGCTTGCCCTGCGGCCCCACCACCGTGGTGTGGAGGGACTGGTAGAGGTTGAACTTGGGGGTGTTGATGTAGTCCTTGAACCGGCCCTGGACCGGGGTCCAGGCGCCGTGGATGGCGCCGAGCGCCGCCCAGCAGTCCTTGACCGAGTCGACGAGGATCCGCACGCCGACGAGGTCGTAGATCTCGTCGAACTCCTTGCCCTTCACGACCATCTTCTCGTAGATGGAGTACAGGTGCTTGGGGCGGCCCGTGACCTGCCCGTCGATGCGGGCGGCGGCGAGGCGCTCCTCGACGTGGGCGATCACCTGGGTCAGGTACAGGTCACGCTCGGGGGCGCGGGTGGCGACCATCTGCTCGATCTCGGCGTAGCGCCGCGGGTGCAAGGTGGCGAAGGCCAGGTCCTCGAGCTGCCACTTGATGTCCTGGATGCCGAAGCGGTGCGCCAGCGGCGCGTAGATGTCGAGCGTCTCCTGCGCCGTCCGCTTCTGCTTCCACTCGGGCAGTGCCGCGACGGTGAGCATGTTGTGCAGCCGGTCGGCGAGCTTGATGAGCAGCACCCGAGGGTCCTTGGCCATCGCCACCAGCATCTTGCGGATCGTCGCCGCCTGCTGGGCCTGCTTGGAGTCGAAGCGCAGCCGGTCGAGCTTGGTCACCCCGTCGACGATCGACGCCACCACCGGTCCGAACTCCCGGTCGAGGTCAGCGAGGGTGACCACGGTGTCCTCGACGGCGTCGTGTAGCAGGGCGGCGGCGCAGGTGACGTCGTCGAGGCCGAGGCCGGCGAGGATCGTGGCGACGGCGAGCGGGTGGGAGATGTACGCCTCCCCCGACGACCGCAGCTGCCCCTCGTGGGCGCGGTCCGCCACGTCGTAGGCGTGGAGCAGCAGGGCGGTGTCGCCCTTGGGGTGGCGGCGCCGGTAGGCGGTGAGGAGGGGGCCGACCGCGTCGGCGGTCTGCACCTGGCGGCGCCATGGCAGCACCCGCTCGACGGTCGCCACGGCCCGCCCGCGGGTCGGGCCCTCCACCCGGCTCATCGGCGGCTCACCGCCTCCGACAGCTGCAGGAGGCCGGAGCGCCGGTGCTCACGGGTAGCGCACCAGCGACACGGTCGGCAGGCCGTCCAGCCGGGCCCGGCCCTGGAGGGGCTCCAGCTCGATGATGCAGCCGAAGCCCACCGTCTCGGCCCCGAGGCGGCCGACGAGCCGGGCCGCCGCCGACGCCGTCCCGCCGGTGGCGAGGACGTCGTCGATGATGAGGGCCCGCTCCCCCGGTGCGAGGGCGTCGGCGTGGACCTCGAGGGCGTCGGCGCCGTACTCGAGCATGTAGGCCTCGCCCTCGACCTTCCACGGCAGCTTCCCGGCCTTGCGGACCGGCACGAAGCCGGCGCCCATGCGCAGCGCCACCGGTGCGGCGACGATGAAGCCCCGCGCCTCGATCCCGAGCACCTTGTCGACGCCGGCACCGTCGAAGGCGTCCGCCAGCGCCTCGACCACCGTGGCGAAGGCGTGCCCGTCGGAGAGCAGGGGCGTGATGTCCTTGAAGACGACCCCCGGCCGGGGGAAGTCGGCCACGTCCCGTACGAGGGCGGTGACGACGTCGGTATCCTCGGCCACGACGGCCACGGTACCGCGCCGGGCGGGCGTCCCCGCTGACTCCCCGCCGCGGCCGGCGGCTCCACTCGCCCCCGGCGGGGGGCAGCCCCCGGCGCCGGCGGTGCTACCGGCGCTTCTTCTTGCGGGGGCGGGGCGGGGGCCGGTTGCCCGAGCGCGGGGGGACCGGGGTGCCGGGCCGGGCGGCGGGCACACCCGGCGCCTCGTCGGGGATCTCCGCCGGCGGAGCCGCCCAGCCGTTGCCTGCCCCCTGGCGGGCCCGGCCCGAGCCCTGCGCCGCCCGCTCCAGCGCCGGCTCGGGTTGCGACCGGTCCTCGAGGCCGGCGCTCCAGTCCCCCGGCGCCGCTGGCGCCGGGCGCGCTGGTGTGGAGCGTGCCGGCGCCGTGGCGCGGTCGGCGCCCGCTCCCGCCCTCTCTGGTGCCCCGTCTTCGTGACCGTTGCCATCCGGCACCCGCCGCCGGGGTGGCGCCGGCTCCCGGGCCGGTGCCGGCCGCGCCAGGCGGCGGGCAGGTGCTGCCGCCACGGCGACGGCGTCCTCCCCCACAGCGGCGGCGCGCGGCGTGAGCCGGCGCGGCGAGGAGCCGACCCGGCGGCGGATCTCGGCGTAGCGCGGCTCGCGCTCTTTCAGCACGGCCAGGAGCGGGGAGGCGATGAAGATGGACGAGTAGGCACCGGTGGTGAGCCCGATGAACAGGGCCAGCCCGAAGTCCGACAGGGCCGGTGCCCCGAGCACGCCGGCGCCGATGACGAGGATGGACAGGATGGGGATGATGGCGACGAACGACGTGTTGAGGGACCGGGCGAGCACCTGGTTCATCGAGAGGTTGACCGTCTCGCTGTAGGTGAGCCGGTTGGTCGACGCCACCCCTCGCGTGTTTTCCTGCACCTTGTCGAAGACGACGATCGTGTCGTACAGCGAGTAGCCGAGGATCGTGAGGAAGGCGATCACCGTGTCGGGGCTGACCTGGAGCCCGGACAGGGAGTAGATGCCGAGGGTCACGAGGATGTCGTGGACGAGGGCGGCGAGGGCGGCGAGGGCCATCTTGGCCTCGAAGCGGAACCAGATGTACACGCTGACGGCGACGAGGAAGATGATCACCGCCTTGATGGCCTTGTTGGTCACGTCGGCGCCCCAGGAAGGCCCGACGGCGTTTATGTTGACCCTGTTGGGATTGAGGTGGGCGAGCGTCGCCAGGGCGGTGGCGACGTTGTTGATCTCGCCGGCGCTGCCTGTCGTCTTGGCGGCGGCGGACACCGACACTGTGCGCTTGCCGGTCTGGGGGTCGGTGAGCACCTGGATGGTGGCCTGGCCGAGCGTGGGGTCGACCCGCGTGACCGCAACGCGCACCTGGTGCACCGAAGCGGTGGTCGGAACCTGCCACACCGTCCCGCCCCTGAAGGCGATCGAGAAGTGCAGGCCCTGGGCTGCGAGCGACACGAGACCGATGGCGATCACCGTGCCGGAGGCGGAGAGCCAGCGCCGCCAGCGCCCGGCGAAGTCGAAGGAGGTCTCGCCCCGGTAGAGGCGGCCGAAGGCCCCTCCCCGGCCCGCCATCACGCCGCGCTCCCAGCCACGCCGACGCCGAGGCCCCGGGCGATGCCGAGGAAGCGGCCCCGGCTGAGGGAGCGCCGCCGCCCGAGCAGAACCACCATGGGGCGGATGAAGAAGTAGGCGGTGAACACGTCCAGCAGCGTCGACAGGCCGAGCGTGAACGCGAAGCCCCGGACGCTGCCGACGGTGAACAGGTAGAGGATCAGCGCAGCGAGGAAGGAGACGAGGTCGGCGGTGAGGACGGTGCGGAAGGCCCGAGCGAACCCTCCCTCGACCGACGAGCGGATCGTCTTGCCCGACCGGACCTCGTCCTTCAGCCGTTCGAAGTACACGACGTAGGAGTCGACCGTGATGCCGATCGACACGATGATCCCGGTGACACCCGCGAGCGTGAGGGCCAGGCCGGCGGTGTAGCTCAGCTGGGTGAGGATGGAGTAGAGCAGCGAGCCGCCGACGCCGAGCCCGAGGACGACGACCAGCCCGAGGGCCCGGTAGTAGGCGATCATGTAGAGCAGGACCAAGATGATGCCGCCGATGCCGGCGAGGAGCCCGGCCTCGAGCGAGGCGTTGCCGATCTGGGCCGACACCGTCTGGACGGTCTGGGGGTTGAAGCGGACCGGGAGCGACCCGTAGTTGAGCTCGGTGGCGAGGTTGGACGCCTGGGTGGGGGTGAACTGGCCGGTGATCTGCACCTGCCCGGTGAACACGGGGCTCTGGATCGTCGGTGCGGACTCGGTGACGCCGTCGAGCTCGATTGCCTCACGGGACGAGAACGGCTCGCTGTTGGGTGTGCTCGGGTTGTACGAGGCGTTACGGGCGGCGGCGACCTTGTTGAACTCGGTGAGGCCCTTGCTCGTCAGCGTGACCTGGACGACGTTCTGGCTGGTCTGGGTGTCGACGACGGCGGAGGCGCTCTTCACGATCCGGCCGGACAGCACTCCGGCGACCCCTGCCTGGTTGGTGGCCGGGCCGAGCAGCCAGCGGATGTTGCCGACGCCCATGTTGGGTGAGGAGACCAGCAGCACCGTCTTGTTGGGCACGTCGGCGTCCGGGGAAGTCGAGGGGATCGATGCCGCGTTGGCGGCCCCGCAGGTGGTCGCCGACAGCCCGCCGCCTGCGGCGCTGGAGCTCTTCGGGGAGGCCGTGCCCTTGGTGGAGGCGGTCAGCCGGGCCGGGATCGGCCCCCCGGCGCCCGACTTGGACGTGCCGGGCTTCGCGGCGGTCGGTTTCGCAGGGGCGTACGCCGGCATCGTGCAGTACACCGGGCGGAAGTAGAGCTGGGCGGTGGCGCCGATCACCGCCAGCGCCTGCGTGGAGTTCTTGGCGCCGGGCAGCTCGATGTCGATCTCGTTGCCCTGGCGCTGCACCGACGAGTTGGAGACGCCGAGGCCGTTGACCCGCCGGTCGATGATGGCGATGGCCTCGTTGAGTATCGACGCGTTGACGCGGCCCGCCGGCTTGAGCACCACTGACACACCGCCGCGCAGGTCGAGGCCGAGCAGGACGGACCGCCCCGCCACGAACGTCCCGCCGAGGGCCACCGCTGCGAGGAGGATGATCCCGAGCAGCGAGGCCCACAGGCCGCGCTTGCCCACCCTCAGCGGTCCTCACCCGCAGGCGGCTGCTCGGGGTCGAGGTAGGGCTGGGGTGGCGGCGGGGCTCCGCCGTCGACGGGGGCGGCCGTGGTCCCCTCGGGGGTGCCGGCCCCGTCGGAGCCGCCGCCGGCCGGCCAGCCGCCGACCTCCTCCACGCCGTAGCGGGCGCCGTCGTCGTCCTCGACGTCGTAGCGGGCGCCGTCGGGCTCGGCCTCGTCGTCGTAGCGGTCGTCGATGCCGTGGCCGGGACCCGGCGAGGCGTCGGCGACAGGCTGCGGGGCACCGGCGACCGACGAGCGAAGGCTCACCGCCCGCCGCCAGAACGTGAGGGTTGTGCCTGGAGCGACCTCCACCTCGATCTCGTCACCGGAGATGCCGGTGATCCGCCCGAGGATGCCCCCCGCGGAGATGACCTCGTCGCCGACCTGGAGGTTGGACTTGGACTGCTGCTGCTGGCGGGCGCGCCGGCTGCGGGGGCGGAGGAAGAAGAAGTACACCGCCACCACGATCAGGATGAGGAAGATGAACGCCGAGGAGCCGCCGGCAGCGGGCTTCTTGGTGGTCGCGGCCGTGCTCAGCACGGCCAGCGCGGTGAGGAGGTGGATGTGCATGGGGTAGGGCTCCCTGGACGGGACCGAGCGACCTTACCAAGGCGAGCGTCGCCACTGCGATCGACTGGTCACCAGCGCGCCGCCGGTCAGTCCTCGGGGACGAACAGCGCCGGCGGCGCCGGTGCGCTGGCCGGCGCCGAGAGGCCGAGGTGCCGCCATGCCGCCGGGGTGGCGACCCGGCCCTTGGGGGTCCGCATCAGAAGGCCGAGTTGCAAGAGGAACGGCTCGTACACCTCCTCGACGGTCTCGGGCTGCTCGCCCACGCTGACGGCGAGCGTCGAGCGGCCGACCGGCCCGCCGCCGAACTTGGCACAGACCGTCTCGAGGATCGCACGGTCGACCTTGTCGAGGCCGAGGTCGTCCACGCCGAACAGGCGCAGGCCCTCCTCCGCCACCGCCCTCGTGACCTGCCCGTTGCCGCGGACCTCGGCGAAGTCGCGCACCCGCTTCAAGAGGCGGTTGCCGATCCTCGGCGTGCCGCGGCTGCGCCGGGCGATCTCCGCGGCGCCGTCCGCCTCGATGGGCACGGTGAGGATCGCAGCCGAACGGGCGATGATCGCCTCCAGGTCGGCGTGCGAGTAGTAGTCGAGCCGGGCGGTGAACCCGAAGCGGTCGCGCAGCGGCCCGGTGATCAGCCCGGTGCGGGTCGTCGCTCCGACGAGGGTGAAGCGCGGGAGGTCGAGGCGGATCGTCCGTGCTGAAGGGCCCTTGCCCAGGACGATGTCCAGCTGGAAGTCCTCCATGGCCGGGTAGAGGACCTCCTCCACGGCCCGGCCGAGCCGGTGGATCTCGTCGACGAACAGCACGTCGCCCTCGACGAGGTTGGTGAGGATGGCGGCCAGGTCGCCGGCCCGCACGAGGGCGGGCCCCGAGGTGACCCGGAGGCTGGCGCCCATCTCGTTGGCGATGATCCCCGCCATCGACGTCTTACCGAGGCCGGGGGGGCCGGCGAGCAGGACGTGGTCGGAGGGCTGGCCCCGCCGGCGAGCGGCCTCGAGGACGATGCCGAGGTGGTCCTTGAGCTCGGGTTGTCCTACGAACTCCGAAAGACGACGCGGTCGGAGCGTCAGCTCCTCGGCCGACTCGAGGGGGTCGGCCAGCGGGGTCACTACCCGTGCGGTGGCTTCCTCTCTCAACGAGCGGCCGCCAGGTCGCGCAAGGCGAGGCGGAGCAGGTCCTCGACGCGGCCCTCCTCGGGGAGCCCGGCGAGCACCTGGCGGATCTCCTCGGCGCCGTAGCCGAGGCTGGCGAGCGCGGCCCGCAGGTCCCCGATGGCGGAGGGGACGGCGCCTGCCCCGAGAACCTCCATGTCGACGCCAGCGTCGAGGTCGAGCCGGGCGCGCAGCTCCGGGAGGAGACGCCCCGCCGACTTGGGGCCGATGCCGGGCACGAGCACGAGGGCGTCGGCGTCGCCGGCGGCAACGGCCCGGCGCAGCGCCGAGGGGCTGTGCACCGACAGCATCGTGACGGCGCCGGCGGGCCCGACGCCCCGGGCTCCGATGAGTTGCTCGAAGCAGTCACGCTCGTCGCGGGTCGGGAAGCCGTAGAGCGTGAGGGCGTCCTCGCGCACGTGGGTGTGCACGTGCAGGAAGATCGCCGCGCCGAGGGCGGGGTCGCCGGCGTAGACGCGGGTGGGGGCGACCAACCGGTAACCGACGCCGGCCGCTTCGACGAGGAGCTCGAGGGCATGGTCCCCGCGCCGGCACCGGTCGACGAGGACGCCGCGCAGCGAGCCGATCACCGCTCCGCCCCGGCCGCTGCGGCCCGGCGCAGCCGGGCGCCGCTCAGGTGGCAGATGGCGAGGGCGAGCGCGTCTGCCCGGTCGGGCGGCCCGGCGACGGCCGGCAGGCCGAGGAGGGAGGCGGTCATCCGCTGGACCTGCCCCTTGTCGGCGCCCCCGTCGCCGGTGACAGCGAGCTTCACCTCGTTGGGGCTGTACTGGGCGACGGGGCAGCCGGCCCGTGCTGCGACCGCCAGCGCCAGCCCGCTCGCCTGCCCGACCGACATCGCTGTCCGGGCGTTGACCTGGAACAGCACACGCTCGACGACGACGGCGTCGGGCTTCACGTCGCCGACCAGGGCCTCGAGGTCGTCGAGGAGCGCTGCCAGGCGCTCGGCGAGAGGGTCGCCCGGTGGGCTGGAGAGATGACCGTAGGCCTCGAGGACGAGGCGGCCGCCGACGTCGCGCACGGCGCCGTAACCGCACCGGGACAGCCCTGGGTCTATGCCTAGTGCGAACACCCGTTCGACGCTAGCAGCCGGCCGGGGCCGGCCGGTGGACCCGCGGCCTGCTCACGCATCGACCAGCTCCAGCAGGGCGTCGGGGATGTCGAAGTTGGCGTAGACGTTCTGGACGTCGTCGTGGTCCTCGAGCAGGTCGATGAGGCGGAGGACCTTCTTCGCGTCCGCCTCGCTCTCCAATGCGACGACGGTGGTCGGGACCATGCTCAGCTCGGTGGACTCGGTCGGGACGCCCGCCCCGTCGAGGGCGGCGCGCACGGCGTTCAGCTCCGACGGGGGCGTCGTGACATGCCAGGTGTCCTCCCCTGCGTCGCTGATGTCATCGGCGCCGGCGTCGGCCACCACGAGCATGAGGTCGTCCTCGGTGATCGGAGCCCGTCCCGCCGGGCGCTTCGGGACGAGGATCACCCCCTTGCGCTCGAACTGCCAGGAGACGGCGCCGGGCTCGGCCATCGAGCCGCCGTTCTTGGAGAACGCCGAACGGATCTCCGCCCCCGTCCGGTTGCGGTTGTCGGTCAGCACCTCGACGATCACCGCCACCCCGCACGGGGCGTAGCCCTCGTAGGAGATCTGCTCGTAGCGGACCCCCTCGAGCTCACCGGTCCCCCGCTTGATGGCGCGGTCGATGGTGTCGAGCGGCACCGACGCCTCGCGCGCCTTTTGGAACATGGTGCGCAGCGTCGGGTTGCTGTCCGGGTCGCCTCCCCCCTCGCGTGCCGCCACCTCCACCTGGCGGATCAGCTTGGCGAACAGCTTCCCCCGCGCCTTGTCGGTGGCTCCCTTCTTGTGCTTGATGGTTGCCCACTTGCTGTGCCCGGACATCCTCGGACTCTCCTCTCGCTCTCAGGCGGCAGCCTGATGTAGGAACAGCTGGTGCAGGCGGCACTCCCCCGACAGCTCGGGGTGGAACGCTGCCACCAGCACCCTGCCCTGCCGGCAGACCACCGGCCGGGTCACACCATCCGGCGTGGTCGCCGTCGCCAGCACCTCCACCCCGTCGCCGGCGGACTCGACGACGGGCGCGCGGATGAACACGGCGTGGACGGGTCCGCCATCGACACCGGAGACGTCGAGGTCCGCCTCGAAGGAGTCCACCTGGCGCCCGAAGGCGTTGCGCCGCACGACGACGTCCATGGCGTCGAGGTGGTGCTGGTCGGGGCGCCCGTCGGTCACCTCGGTGGCGAGGAGGATCATCCCGGCACAGGTGCCGAACGCCGGCATCCCCGCCGCCAGCCGGTCGCGCAGCGGGGTGAGGAGGCCGGAGGTCTCGAGCAGCAGCGAGATCGTGGTCGACTCCCCTCCCGGCAGTATCAGGGAGTCGACCTTCTCGAGCTCCTCGGGCGTGCGGACGGTGACGCCCCCGACCCCGAGGTCAGCGAGGGTCGCCAGGTGCTCGCGCCAGTCGCCCTGGAGGGCCAGGACGCCGGGGGCCCCGGGATGTGCCACCTGGCGGCACCTCGCCACCAACCCTCGTCTACCAGCCCCGCTCGGCGAGGCGGGTCTCGACCGACGCCGCGTCCTGGCCGCGCATGGCCTCCCCGAGGCCGGCGCTGACCTTGGCCACTATCTTCGGGTCGTCGTAGTGGGTGGTTGCCTCGACGATGGCCCTGGCGAAGCGGGCCGGATCGGAGCTCTTGAAGATGCCTGAGCCGACGAACACCGCTTCGGCGCCGAGCTGCATCACGAGGGAGGCGTCTGCCGGGGTGGCGATGCCGCCGGCGCAGAAGAGCGGCACGGGAAGGCGGCCGGTGCCGGCGACCTCCCGCACCAGGTCCACCGGCGCCCGCAGCTCCTTGGCCCACGCGTAGATCTCCGCCGTGTCCGCCTGGGTGATCTTCTTCATGTCGCCGCGGATGGAGCGCAGGTGGCGGACCGCCTGGACGATGTCGCCGGTGCCCGCCTCCCCCTTGGATCGGATCATGGCGGCGCCCTCGGCGAGTCGCCGGAGGGCCTCGCCCAGGTTGGTGGCCCCGCAGACGAACGGCACGGTGAACGGCCACTTGTCTATGTGGTGCGCCTCGTCGGCCGGGGTCAGCACCTCGCTCTCGTCGATGTAGTCGACGCCGAGGGTCTGGAGGATCTGCGCCTCGGCGAAGTGGCCGATGCGGGCCTTGGCCATCACCGGGATGGACACGGCCGCCTTGATGCCTTCGATCAATGCGGGGTCGCTCATGCGGGCGACGCCACCGTCGCGGCGGATGTCAGCCGGGACCCGCTCGAGCGCCATGACCGCGACGGCGCCGGCGTCCTCGGCGATCTTGGCCTGCTCGGCGTCGACCACGTCCATGATCACTCCGTTGCGCAACATCTCCGCCAGGCCGCGCTTCACCCGGGGCGTGCCGGTGACGCGGTGCGAGGGCTCCTCCAGAGGTTCGGGCATGGGAAGGATTGTACGGCGGCTACAGCTCGCTCAGCGCGTCGATCCGCTCCGGGAGGGGGCGGCGGTACTCCGCCAGGCGCCCGTCGGGGCGGGGGTCGGCGAGCCAGAGGTGGGCGGCCCGGCGGGGCACACCCGGCACCCGGGTGCTCCCGCGGAGCAGACCCTCCAGCGCCGACCGCAAGCCTGGCGGGTAGCGCGTGAGGCGGGCGGCTGCGGCGTCGAGGAGGATGTCGCGGCCGGCACCCACCGCGACGTTGACGCTGATGCCGGTGACGGCGGCGATGCTCGGGCCGGCCACCGCTCCCCGGCGGATGGCCATCACGCCGCACGCCAGGACGCCCTCGAGCTCCACCCGGCCCAGCTCGTCGAGCAGCCCGCTGGTCACCACCAGCGCCGCCCTGGCCGGGTCCCGGCCCCCGGCGGCGAGGTTGAGGCCGGCGGCGTCCACCACCCGGAGGTCGGGCATCCGGATGCCGGCGCGGGCGCACAGACCGTCGACGATGTTGACCAGCCGGGCGTCGCGGATCGGGTCGGGGGGCCGGCCGGCGATGCCCATGGCCCCGGGACGGGCCGACTGGCGCCACACCCAGGCCACCACCGCCAGGGCCACAGCGACGAAGACCACGGGGCCGGCGATGGGGCCGCCGGCGAAGCCGGCCACGAGTCCCGCTACCAACGCGGGCAGCAGTGCCGCCGAGGCGAGGAGCCGGACCGTCGGCAGCGGCGGGGTGAGTGGGAGGGGCCTGTCCTCTTCTCGGGCGATCCGCTCCACGCGCTCGACACCGGTTCTGCGGAGCGCTGGACCCACCCGGTCGAATCTAGACCGCCCGGCCGGGTCGATGCCCCTGGCGGACCAGCCGCTCGTACACCTCGACGTAGCGCTCCGCCAGCCGGTCCATCCCGAACGTCGCCGCCCGGCGCCGCCCGGCACGGGCCAGCGGCCCGCGCCGGCCGCCGGCGTCGAGGGCGGCGGTGACGGCGCCGGCCAGCGCCCCGGCGTCGCCGGGGGGGACGAGCCAGCCCTCGACGCCGGCCCGCACGACCCGCCGGTAGCCCGCCAGGTCGGTGGCCACGACGGCGGCGCCCGCCGCGAGCGCCTCGAGCAGCACGACGCCGAAGCTCTCTCCGTGGAGCGACGGCGCGCACAGCACGTCGGCGGCACGCAACCGGCTGGCCTTCTCGGACTCGTCGATCACCCCGAGCCACTGGACGCGGTGGTCGCCGGCCGTGCGGGCCCGCAGGGTGTCGGACTGGGGTCCCTCCCCCACGACCCAGAGCGTCACTGGCCGGTCGATGCGGTCGAGGGCGTCGACGAGCACGGCCAGCCCCTTGCGCTCCTCGTGGCGGCCGATGAACAGCACGGTCGGCCCGCCGGCGGCGGAGGGCCGGGCCCGGTCGAAGCGCTCCACGTCGATGCCGTTCCATAGCACCTCGCAGCCCCGGCCAAACGTCGCCCGGACGGTGGCCGCTGCCGCCTCGGACACGGCAAAGGGGGCCTCGAGGTGGTCGACGCTCCAACGCCGGAGGGGCCGCAGGGTCCGGTACCACCTGCTCACCCCCGACCGGTGGAAGGTGCCGACGAGGGGGGCGGGCTTCACCACCATGGCCGTCAGGCAGGGCCCGGGCACGAAGGGCTCGTGGAGGTGCACGACGTCGAAGGCCTCCTCGCGGAGCGCCCGCACCGTCCGCAGCGCGGCGGCCGGGTCGGGGGCGATGGCCGCCATCGACCCGTTCCCGGCGGCGGGAACCGAGTTGCCGAGGGGGATGACGAACGGTGCCGGCGGCGGGCCGTCGCATGGCCCGAGGACGCTGGCGTCCACGCCCTGCCGGCGCAACGCGCCCGCCAGCCCCAACGCCTGCACCTGGACGCCGCCGGGAAGGCTCAGGCTGTAGGGGCAGACGATGCCGACACGCACGCGGGGAGGGTAGTGCCCGGGCGTGATCCGCCCTCGCCGGAAGCGAAGGCGGACTCCGTCACGTTGTTTGGGCAGTTCTCCGCGATTATCGCGGTCAACTGCCCAAACAACGCACCGTCGACGCCCCGTTGCCGAGCTTGCCGGTCCTTCCGGATCGCCGCCGGCGCCGCCTGCCGCCTCGGGCGGCGACCCCGGGAGCTACGCCGGCGGCTGCGGCTGGGCGGAGGCTCGGGCTGGCCGGGGGTTGGCTGCCCACACCGGGGCCAGGACGTGCCATTGCACCGGCGCCGCCCCGATGAGCGCCTCGAGCTCCGAGGCGAGGACCTGCGTGCCGCGCCGCACGTCGTCACGGAATCGCCCCAGGCGCTGAAGGCGCAGCGGCGGCCGCACCACGGCGAGGTGGCTGCCGGTGGCCTCGTCGAAGTAGACGGCGGCCGGCAGGAGGGGCGCCCCCGCCCTGAGCGCGAGGCTGACGGGACCGGCGGGCAGGCGGGCCGGTGCGCCGAAGAGCTCGACGTCGACACCGGCCACGCCTTCCACGACACGGTCGGCGAGCAGGCACACGACGCGGTTGGCGGCCAGGGAGCGCAGGGACGCCGTGGCGGCGCCGGTACCGACGGTGATGACCTCGAGGCCCACACGGCGGCGGAGCCCGGCGAACCAGGCGAGCAGCTCCGGCGGCCGGAGCCCCTCGACGACCACGCTCGCCCGGTACCCGGAGGCCGCCAGGTAGGCGCCGCCCCAGTCCCAGCCGCCGAGGTGCGGGAGGGCGGCGATGGCGCCTTTGCCGCCGGCAAGGGCGTCGTCTAAGTGGTGCCATCCCTCCCGCCGCACCCCGGCGACGATCTCACCCCGCGACAGCCGCGGCAGGCGGAGGCTCTCGGCCCAGTAGCGGCCGTACGACGCGAACACCAGGTCGACCGCCGCGGGATCGGCCTCCCCGAGGCGGAGCAGGTTCCCGGCCACCGCCTCCCGGCGGCGCGCCAGGGGCTCGGCCCAGGGCAGGATGGCGGGCCAGCGCCAGCGGGGCAGCGCCGCCCACGCGGCCTCGGCCATGCCCCGGGCGAGCGACGGGGGAACCAGCGCGGCGGCGGCGCTCCCCGCACGGCAGGCCGCCAGTGCCGCCGGCGGGCGGAGGCGGTGGCGGCTCAGGGGCGCCGGGTTCCCCGCCAGCGGCCGCCGGCGTGCCGTCGGGTCGCCTGGCCCTCCCGGGCCTGCTGGCGAGCCTCACGCCGCTCCCGCCAGCGGAACGCCGAGGGCGTGTCCCAGCCACTGGCGGCGGCCTTGTGCGAGCTCACGCTGCGGGCGGCCGTCCGCGACCACATGCGTTCGGCCCGGGCGGTGGCGCTTCCGGCGCTCAGCGGGCGGCGGGCTCCGGCCCGGCGGCGCGAGGACGGCACGTCGACGCTCGCCTGCCTCCACACCTTGACGAACCGCTGGCCGGCGGTGAGCAAGGTGAGGGCGAGCATCGCCCAGAGAAGGGGGACCAGCAGCACCCGGAAGGCGAGACCGGCGCAGAGGACGACTACCCGCTCGGCCCGCTCCATGAGCCCGCCCTTGGCGTCCAAGCCGAGCGACTCGGCCTTGGCCCGCTGGTAGGAGATGAGCAGCGACGCGCCGAGGACGGCCACAGGCAGGGCGAAGGCGTGGCCGCCGTGGCGGGACTGCAGGTACCAGGCCACGCCACCGAGGACGAGCGTGTCCGAGACACGGTCGCTCACCGAGTCGAAGAACGCCCCGCGCACCGTCACGCGGCCGGAGGCCTTGGCCAGCGCCCCATCCAGCAGGTCCGGCACGGCGGAGAGGATGAGGAGGGCGAGGCCGACCAGCAGGTGCCCGGTGGCGACGGCGAGCGCGGTCGGCACCGCGAGCAGCAGCCCGGTGGCAGTGAGGACGTCGGGGGAGATCCCCGTCCGGACCAGCACCAGGCCGAACGGGCGAACGCACCGATCCACCCCCCGGCGGAACTTCCCGTCGAGCACCGATCCACTCTCCTCGTCCGGCCACGGCGTGACCGGCCCCATCGACGGTACCACCGGTGGGCCGGAGGGCCGCAGCGTGGCGCCGCACCCGGTCTCAGGCCGGCCAGGCGGCCCGCAGCCTGGCGGCGGAGACGCCGAGGGCCTCGGGCAGCACCCGCAGGTCGGCGACGGCCGTGGTGAAGTTGGTGTCCCCCACCCAGCGCGGCAGGATGTGGAAGTGGATGTGGTCGGGCACGCCCGCCCCGGCGGCGCGCCCGAGGTTGGCCCCCACGTTGACCCCCTCTGGCCGGTAGGCCCCCTCCAGGGCGGTGACCGCCAGGCGCACGCCCTCCCACACAGCGGCGGACTCCTCGGCGTCGAGGCCGGCGAGCCGGCCGACGTGGCGGACCGGCATCACCATCACGTGGCCGCTGGCGTACGGGTAGGCGTTGAGCAGCGCTACGGCGTGCCCGGAGGGGTCCCGCCACACGACATGGGTCAGCTCGTCGGGCTCGCCGCTCGAGAGGATGCGGCAGAAGACGCAGGCCCCGTCGGCGACATCCGGCCCGCCGGCGGTCGCGCCTTCGATGTACGGCGAGCGCCAGCCCGCCCAGAGGCGCTCGAGCATCAGGCGCCGGTCGTGGTCAGGCGGCCGGCGACCTCGGCGCGGACGGACTCGGAGAGCTCCGAGACCGCAACTCCTCGTCGCACCCGGTCCACCCCCCGGGAGTTGACCCCGACGGTGCCGGCATCGATGTCCTCGTCGCCGGCGACGAGGACGTAGGGGACCTTCTCCAGCTTCGCCCGCCGCACCCGGGCGCCGAGCGTCTCGTCGGCGGGCGCCACCCCGACGCGCAGCCCGTCGGCGCGCAGGCGGTCGGCCACCCGCCCGGCGTAGGCGTGGTGGTCCGACGTCACGGGAAGCACCCGGATCTGCTCGGGCGCGAGCCACGTCGGCAGCGCGCCGGCGTAGTGCTCGATCAGGATGGCGAAGAAGCGCTCGATCGACCCGAACAGCGCCCGGTGGACCATGTAGGGGCGGTGGCGCTCGTTGTCCGCCCCGACGTACTCCATGTCGAAGCGCTGCGGCATCTGCAGGTCCACCTGGAGCGTGGACACCTGCCACCGGCGCCCGATGGCGTCGCGGACGTGGACGTCGATCTTGGGGGCGTAGAACGCGCCCTCGCCTTCCGCCACGACGAAGGGGATGCCAGCCGCCTCCAGGGCGGAGCGCAGGGCAGCGGTCGCCACCTCCCACTCCTCGGGCTCGCCCACGTACTTCTCGGGTCGGGTGGACAGCTCGGCCTCGAAGTCGGCCAGGCCGAAGGTGCGCAGCAGCCGCAGCACGAAGGCGAGCAACGACGCCAACTCGCCCTCCAGCTGGCCGCTGGTGCAGAAGATGTGGCTGTCGTCCTGGGTGAACCCCCGCGCCCGCAGCAGCCCGTTGAGGACGCCCGAGCGCTCGAAGCGGTAGACGGTGCCGAACTCGAACAGCCGCAGCGGCAACTCTCGATAGGAGCGCTGCCGGGCCTTGTAGACGAGGATGTGCATCGGGCAGTTCATCGGCTTGGGGTAGTACGCCGATCCCTCGAGCTCCATCGGCGGGTACATCCCCTCGGCATACCAGCCGAGGTGGCCGGAGATCTCCAGCAGCGCCGCCTTGGTGATGTGCGGTGTGTACACGAACTCGTAGCCGGCCGCCTCGTGCTCGGCCCGCGAGTAGTCCTCCATCAGCTTGCGCACGAGGCCGCCCTTCGGATGGAAGACCGGGAGGCCGCTGCCGATCTCGGGTGGGAAGTGGAACAGGTCGAGCTCGCTCCCGAGGCGTCGGTGGTCGCGCCTCTCGGCTTCCTCCAACCGGTGCAGGTGGTCTTGGAGGGCGGCCTCGGACTCCCACGCCGTGCCGTAGATCCTCTGCAGCTGGGGCCGCCGCTCGTCCCCCCGCCAGTACGCCGCCGCCACCTTCAGCAGCTTGAAGTGGCCGAGCCGGGACGTGGAAGGCACGTGCGGGCCGCGGCAGAGATCGACGAACGCGGCCGTGTTGCGGTAGGCGGACACGGCGCCCTCGGCCGCTCCCTCGCCGGCGTCGACGCCTTCGATGATCTCGCGCTTGTAGGGCTGGTCGGCAAACAGCTCGAGGCCCTCGGCGACGGTGTGGTCCTCGCGGACGAACGGCTGGTCGGCGGCGACGATCTCCCGCATGCGCTCCTCGATGCGCCCCAGGTCCTCGTCGCTGAAGTGGGCCCCCCCGGGCAACTCGAAGTCGTAGTAGAAGCCGTCCTCGATCGGCGGGCCGATGGCGTAGCGGGCGCCGGGCCACAGCTGGGTCACGGCCTGGGCCATGACGTGCGCTGTCGAGTGCCGCAGGATCCGGCGTCCGGGCTCGGAGTCGACGGTGACGACAGCGACCGTGGCGCCGTCGGCCAGCGGGGCGGTGAGGTCGACCGCCGCCCCGTCGACGAGGACGGCGACCGCCGACTTGGCGAGGCGCCGACCTACGGCTGCAGCCAGGTCGGCGCCCGTCGCGCCCGCTGGGAGCTCACGGTGGGCGCCGTCGGGCAGGGTGATCATCATCGTGTCGGCCATCAGGGCGAGGTTACGGGCTCGCTCAGCCCACCTCGACGCCAATGAGGGCAGCGGCGGCCGACACGCCGTCCCCCGCCCCGGCGGCGGCGTCGATCGCCGCCAGTGCCCCCGGCGTGTCCAGGTCGTCGTCGAGCGCCGCCCGCACCAGGGCGAGGGCGCCGTCGCCGGCGCCGGCCGATCGCCAGCGCTCGAGGCGGGCGGCGGCGGCGTGCAAGAGGCCCGGGGTCCACTCCCAGCTGTTCCGGTACCGGTGGGCGAGCACGGCCAGGCGGATCACTGCCGGCTCCCACTCCTTGCGCAGGTCGTGGACGAAGACCAGGTTGCCGAGGGACTTGGACATCTTGGCGCCGCCCAGGCGGACCATGCCCTGGTGCATCCAGTGCCGCACGAACACCTCTCCCGTCGCCGCCTCCGACTGGGCGGCCTCGCACTCGTGGTGCGGGAAGACGAGGTCACTGCCCCCTCCGTGGAGGTCGATGGTCTCGCCGAGCTCGCGCATGGCGAGGGCCGAGCACTCGATGTGCCAGCCGGGCCGGCCCGGTCCCCAAAGCGAGTCCCACGCCGGCTCGTCGGGCGCCGAGGGCTGCCACAGGACGAAGTCGAGGGGGTCCCGCTTGTGGGGGTCGTCGGGGTTGCCGCCCCGCTCGGCGGCGAGAGCGAGCATCGTGTCGCGGTCGTAGTGGCTCACCTGGCCGAACCGCTCGAAGCTGGACACGTCGAAGTACACCGCTCCCCCGGCCCGGTAGGCGTGGCCCGAATCGAGCACCCTGGCGATGAAGCCCAGGATGTCGGGGATGGCCGAGGTGGCTCGCGGCTCCGACCAGCTCGGGACCATCCCGAGGGCGGCCATGTTCTCGTCGAAGCGGGCCGTCTCCTCGGCGGCCAGGTCGAGGTAGTGGACCCCGAGCTGGCGGGCCTTGCGCAGGATGTCGTCGTCCACGTCGGTGACGTTGCGCACGCAGCGCGTCTCGTGGCCGCGGTCACGCAGGCGCCGCTGCAGCACGTCGTAGGTGAGGTAGGTGGCGGCGTGGCCGACGTGGGCGGCGTCGTAGGGCGTGATCCCGCAGGTGTACATGGTGACGTCCGGGCCGGCATCGAACGGCACCACCGCCTGGCGGGCGGTGTCGTAGAGCCGCATGGCCCCCTCAGCCACGGTGCGGCTCAGTCACGGTGCAGCCCCGTCAGGCGGATCGAGGCGTGCGCCTTGTAGCGGATGTTGATGCCAACCAGCGTGGCGGTGAGCGCTTCGACCGAGGCGGCGTTGGCCAGGTTGCCGGCGTCGACTCCCCGGAGGCCGGGAAGGCGGTCGACCAGCGCCACGACCTCCCTGGCGTCGGCCCTGCGCTCGGCGACCACGAGGACGTCGGCGTCGAGGGGACGGTCGAGGTCGCTCCACGGGCCGGCCGGCAGGTTGTGGAAGGCACCGGCGACGCGCGAGCCTGCCAGCGCCAGGGCCACCGCCACGGTCACCGATCCGGTGGGCGGCACCAAAGGGACGACGTAGCGACCCCATCTCGTCAGAGCGTTGACCATCGAGATGACGAGCCGGCCGTCGAGGGCCCCGGCGAGGTCGTCGAGCGTGGCGCCCACCCCCTCCCACGGCGTCGCCAGGACCACCACGTCGGCTTCGCACGCGTCCCGGTTGACGCCGGCCACGAGGTCGAGGTCCCGTCCCGGCCAGCGCTCACGGAGCTCGGCGACGGTCACTGCTGCCCGCTCCTCGGAGCGCGAGCCGACCACGACCCGCTCACCGATGCCGGCGAACTGCACCGCCACCGCCCTACCCGCCGGGCCGGTCGCCCCGATCACACCGATTCGCACGGGGAGAGACTTGCACGCCCCGGCCCACACGGTCGACTGCGCCGCTACGGTCGGCTGCTGTGACCACCGCCGTCATCGGCCTCGCCGTGTGCGTCGTCCTCCTCGCCGCCCTCGTCGCGGCTCTCCTTCGGCGGGTCGCGCTTCTCCAGGCCAGGCTCGAGCCGCTCGCGGCCCCGCCCCGCCCCGCCCCGCCCCGCCCCCGCGAGCCGCTCGTCGGTGCGTGCGCGCCCGAGGTGTCAGGCGTCGACCCGCAGGGGCGTCCGGCCGCCGCCGGCTCCGAGCCCGGGCAGCGGCTGCTGCTGGCCTTCCTGACCGGGAGCTGCGAACCCTGCCGTGCCCTCTGGGCGCCTCTAGCCGAGGGCCGCCGGCCCGGACTGGCGGTGGTCGCCGTGACCCCGAGCCCGACGACCGAGAGCAGCCGCGCTGTCGCGGCCCTCGCCGGCAACGGCGTCCCCGTGGTCATGAGCAGCGAGGCCTGGATCGCCTACAGGGTGCGCGGCGCCCCGTGGCTGGTGGTGGTCGGGGACGGTGCCGTCGTCGCCGAGGGCCGGGCGGGCTCGTGGGAGGAGCTGGTCGCGCTCGTCACCTCGCCGCCTTGACGGTAGCCGCCGGGTGCGCCGCGGCCATCCAGCCCAGGATTGCGGAGGCCTCCGGCGAAGCGGTCGGGCCGCCTCCGCGGTACGGGCCGAGGGGACGACCACGCTCGTCGTCGTAGAGGATCCCTCTTTCGGCGGGGAAGCCGTCGGCGTCAACGGGAGACAGCGCCGCCACCGCCACGGCGCCGCCCGCTGCGGGCCGCGCACCCGGTGGGCCAGCACCCGACCGCCCTCGTCGACGGCCAGCGCCTTCGCCTCCGTGGTCCCCACGTCCACCCCGACCGCCACCGCTCGGGACGGTGGATGAGATTTTTGGGGCGGCGTCCCTTCCGGGCATCAACTTCGGCTGGTCACCTCCTCCGCTTCGTCGTGGCGGGCACGGTCGGGGCGAGTTGGTCCGCGCTCAGCAGGTCGGTGATCGAGATCGCCTCCCCGCAGCGCGGGCACTCCGCGCCCGGCCCGAGCCACCGGCACCACATGTTGCAGGTCTCGCATCTTTGCTCTCCGAGGTAGCGGCCCTCGCAGCTCGGGCAGGCGTAGACGACCTGGGAGCGCGAGACGACTGGCTCGGCTGGGGCGGCTCTCTTGGATCGCCAAGCTGACTGGCGGCACACGCTCGAGCAGAAACGCTGGCGTCCGAGGCGCTCGAAGGGGTTCCGGCACACCGGACAGGTCGTCGCGGTATCGTCGCGCACGGGGTTCACGCCGCCACCTCGTCGATACCGGCGGGCTCGCCACCGCCTGGACGCTCGACGAGCACCCCGGCCTCGAAGCGGGCACCGGCGCGGACCAGCGCGACGAGGTGGGGGGCGTTGACCGCCCGCCAGCGCCTCTCGGCTGCTTCGATCAGCTTGAACGCCATGGCCAGGCCGGCGGCCTTGGAGCCGGGCCCCTTGGTGACCTTGGTCCGAAGCCGCACCGTGGCGAAGGTCGACTCGATCGGGTTCGAGGTCTTCAGGTGAACCCAGTGCTCGGCGGGGAGGTCGTAGAAGGCGAGCAGTGCCTCGGTGTCGTCGACGATCTTCGCTACCGCCTTCGGCCACTTGACCCCGTAGTCGGCGGCGAACGCCTCGATCGCGGCCAGCGCGTGCTCACGGTCGGCGGCATCTCGGATCTCTGCGATCGCCTTGCGGGCTGCGGGCTGGGCTGACTTGGGCAGCACGTTCAACACGTTGGCGGCCTTGTGGACCCAGCAGCGCTGTGTCCGGGTCTTGGGGAACACGTCGCGCAGCGCCGCCCAGAACCCGAGCGCCCCGTCGCCAACAGCGATCACCGGGGCGGTCATGCCCCGACGGCGCAGGTCCCTCAGCACGTCAGCCCAGCTCTCGGTGGACGCCCGCTCCCCGTCGGTGATCGACACCAGCTCCTTGGTCCGATCGGCGCGGACCCCGACGATGACCAGGGCGCACAACCGCGACTCGTCCAATCGGACGTTGAAGTGCACCCCGTCGGCCCACACGTAGACGTAGTCCACCCCTGCCAGGCTCCGGGCGGCGAAGCGCTCCCGCTCGTCCTGCCAGGTCTTGGTCAGCCGGGTCACCACCGACGCCGACAGGCCCGCCGCCGAGCCGAAGAACTCGCTCAGCGCCGGAGCGAAGTCCCCCGAGCTCATCCCGTGCAGGTACATCAACGGCAGCACCTCGGCCACCTTCGGGCTCTTACGGGCCCACGGAGGGATGATCGAGCTACGGAACCGGCACTTCTCGCCGGTCGCCTCGTCGACCCGGCGGTCGTTGACCCGGGGTGCCTCGATCTCGATCGGCCCCGACCCCGTGGTCACCGGCAGGCGCCGAGCGTGGCCGTTACGGACCACCAGGCGATGACCGTCGTCATCGACCTCGTCGGCGAAGGACGCCACGTACGCGTCGACCTCGGCCTCCAAAGCGGCGGCCAGCATGCGCCGGGCGCCCTCCCGGCAGATCTCGTCCAGCCCGAGCGCCAGATCCGCGCGGGCAGCCTCATCGGCAACTACTGTCAACATCGGCGTTCCTTCCTCGCCGGCGGTCCATCGCCGGCAGTCTCGTTGGTTGGGTACTTCAACGAGGAAGGTACGCCGCGCCCGGGCTCAGATCGTCGATCCACAAGTTCTGGTTATATCTCGACGGGCGGGGCACGGCCGGACAGTATGTCCTCGTGCCCGCCGACCCGCTCGCCCACGAGGGCGCCACGGCCGCCGTCGTCCCGGTGCTCCACACCCCGGCCCGCAACGCCGGCGGCGTCGCCGAGCTCGCCGTCGAGGCCGCACCGTCGGACTGGTCGGCTACGGCGCTGTCGGGGCGCGCCATCGCCTGGCCCCTCGAGGGGCTCGGCATGCGGGTCGTCGCCCACGGCCCGTACCAACCCGACGCGCCGGCCAGCTTGGCGGAGGTGCTCGCCAGCTCCGACGTGGTCTCGCTGCATGCCGCCGTCACGGCCGAGACCCACGGCATGATCGGTGCCGCGCAACTGGCCGCCATGCGCCCCGGCTCGGTGCTCATCAACACTGCCCGGGCCGCCCTGGTGGACACCGGGGCGCTCGTCGACGCCCTCTCCTCCGGACATCTCGCCGGCGCCGCCATCGACCACTTCGACGGCGAGACCCTGCCCGCCGGCCATCCCCTGCTCGCCATGCCCAACGTCGTGGCGACCCCGCACCTCGCCAACCCGGAAGTGCTCGGAACCGATCCGGTCACGGCGGCCGGCGGGGGCGGCACGGCTCCATGACCCCGCCCCGCGTGGTCGACGCCACTGCTGACATCCTCTCCGCCGCCCGCGAGCTCCTGGCGAAGGACCTGGTGGAGGGGACGGCGGGGAACCTTTCGGCCCGGCGGCCCGACGGGCTGGTCGTGGTGACCCCCTCGTCGGTCGACTACCGGGCGATGGGCCCCGATGACCTCATCGTGGTCGACCTGGACGGGGCGGTGGTCGAGCCCGCCGTCGCCGAGGGCCGCAGCCCCACCTCCGAGCTCGCCCTGCACCTCGCCTGCTACCGCGCCTTCGACGACGTCGCCGCCGTCATCCACGCCCACTCCGTCTGGGCCACCATGTGGGCGGCCGCCCGCCTGCCGATACCAGTGTGCATCGACGAGTTCGCCCTCTACGTGGGCGGCGACGTGCGGTGCGCCCCGTACGCGCCGTCGGGCACGCCCGAGCTTGCAGCCAACGCCGTGGCCGCGCTCGCCGGCAGGGGCGCCGCCCTGCTCGCCAACCACGGACTGGTAGCGGTCGGCCCCAGCCCGGCTCGCGTCCTCCACATCGTTGCGCTGGTGGAACGGGTGGCCCAGATCGCATGGGGTGCCCGGCTCCTCGGCGGTGCCGTCGATCCGCCCGACGAGGCCGTGGCGCGCTTCGCCGGCGTGTACGAGGTGATGCGGCAGCTGCCGTAGCGAGAGGGCTGGCGGGGTGGGCCGGCGGTCGCCGGCGGAGAGGTGCGGGCCGACCGGCGGGGCGAGAACAGCGGCGAGGCGGTCGGAGGCACGGCCAGAGGAGCGGGTGAAGCACCCTGCCGGGGGGAAGGAGCGGGGTGAGGGGCGGTGGGCTGGTCTGGCACGAGTGGGATTCTTGCCGTCTGCCGTCTGCCGTCTGCCGTCTGCCGTCTGCCCGCGGTCGTCCGCTGTCGCTGGCCAGCCCCCCGTTCGAAGCGCGCGCAGCCGACCGAACCGCGCGCATACGGGACGGCATCTGGGGCTGGATGCGCGCGGTCGTAGTAGCTGCGCGCGGTTTGCCCCCTCGTGGGGCTCTCGGATCAGTGCATTGCGCTCGTAGGGGGTCAATACTGCGAACCGCGCCGGCCCCCCGGGCCTGTCAGCGGCCCGTCAGGTCTCGGCCTCGTCCTCGATCTGGTGCTCCAACCACTGCACTGGACCTGTCGAGTGGTCGGGGCGGTTGCGGAGGGCAAGGAGCAGGAGGACGACGGTGACGATGAGCCCGGCGAGGATCGTCATGTCCATCCCGTGAAGGAACCCGGGCGCCGTGTGGGCCTCGTGGGTGCGGAGGCTGAGCTCCGTCCCCATCCGGGAATAGGGCAGCAGCCCCATCACCGCGCCAGCGAACAGCCAACCGGCCAGGAGCAGGCCCCGTACCGCCGTCAGGTGGAGCATCAGGCTCCGGTGTGTGAGCCGCACGACGGAGTAGAACACCAGCACGGCGAACGGGACGGCGGCGACGATCACCCCGACGAGCACGTCCCCGGCGCGCGAGTGCCCCCCGACGGCTCCGGCGGCGTCGACGAGCGGGAAGCCGAGCACGCGACACAGGACAAAACCCGTGATCACCGCCGCCAAGGCGCCGTAGTGGTGCCGAGACACGATCCTCCTAAGGTGTGTTCGGCTTTCGATGGTACTGCCGGACGGCCCCCGCCCGGTGGCGCCCGCTGCAGAGCTCTCGGGTTGGCCGTGTAGGGTGTGACTTCCGCGATGGCCGGGCTGCCGCCCGCCTTAGGGCGGTTCCCCGGGAGCTTCCGGGCGGTTAGCTCAGCTGGTTAGAGCGCAGCCTTCACACGGCTGAGGTCGGAGGTTCGAGTCCTCTACCGCCCACCGACCTACCTACCTACCTACCTACCTACCTACCTACCTACCTACCTACCACCCACCCTCACCACCACCCGCCGCAAAAATCCTGGTCAGAGCGGGTGTGGGGATCCCGGCCAGGTAGCAAGCGAAGGTTCACGCCGCGATTGCGCCGCGGTAGGGTCGGCCCAAAGGCCGCCGTCGCGCCGCGGTAGCGCCGCGCCGCCCTCGTGACGGCCATGAGCGACCCAACCGCATCCACCACCCGACCCCCCGAGCTGTGGACCGTCGACCAGCTCGCCGACTACTTGGGGACCAACCGCAACACGGGTCTACGGGCTCACCCACCACCACCGCATCGGCTTCATCCGGGTCGGCAAGACGGTCGGGTTCCGGCCCGAGGACGTGGCCGCCTGGCTGGAGTCCGAGGTCGTCCAGGCCACCGGGCCCGAGCTCCGGGCCCCCAAGGCCTGGTCGTGCTCGTCGTTCCTGGTCAAGGCGGCTGCCGACATCCTGGACCCTTCAGGCTCGATCAACGCCAGTACGCTGCCCGTCAGGTCGGGCTGGCGCCAGTGGAACGGGACCGGATCGATCGGGCGATAGCGTCGCTGATCCTCGAATGGGTGTCGGCGCTGCTCCAGATCCGGGCTACTTCCCCATCGTGCTCGCAGCGTTCGTCCATCCACCGAAGCGATCTGAGGCGCAGGTGCGACTTCGCGAGCGCAGCCGACTCCCCAGGGTGCTCGGCGAGCTGCCTTGCGACGGCCGTCGCCCTTTGCATCAGGTCGTGACCGGGTGCGAGCTCGTGGACGAGGCCGACTCGCGTCGCTTCGGCAGGTGAGTGCAGCTTGCCCCCGAGGAGGACCTTGCCTGCGTGATGGGCGCAGGCGAAGCTCACGATCTCTATGGCCGCTGCCGGGAACGGGACCCCCACCACCAGCTCCGATACGCCGATGACGGACGGTCCTTCGGTCATCAGCCTGAAGTCGGCACAAGCCGCCAACACGCATCCTCCAGCGATCGCGGAACCGTTGATCGCTGCGACCACGGGAAGCGGCGTCGCGAACCACGCACGGAACGTCTCGTGTAGCCGAGTGATCAGCTCGAACGCGTAGGTGTCGTTGCCGTCGAGGACACGGTAGAGATCGACGCCGGCTGAGAACACCGGGCGGGAGCTCGTTAGCACGACGGCACGTGCCCCGGAGGACTCGACCTGGTGCAGCGTGCTCGTCAGCTCAGCGAGGAGCTCGATGTCGAGAGCGTTCACCTTGCCGTGCCCGAGACTGACCAGCGCGACATGACCCTGGAGCTCGACCTCGATCACTCTTGGACCTCCACGACTTGGCCTCCGGCAGTGCTGCCGAAGCCTGGTTGGACCACCGGCCGCCGAAACGGCCTCCTCACGATGGCAAGGCGGAGCCGGAGCAGCAAGGCGGGGAAGGCTCCCAGCATGGCAGACAGCGCCTCCGACGCTGACCTGTGTATGCGTGAGGTGGTCCTGGTCCGGGTCGCCTCAGTCGCCTGTGGGTGCGGACAAGCCCTCAGCCCGGATCAGATCCTCGGCCGGGGATCCAGGGCCCTCCCTATGTGGCCGGATACCTGCCGAACGACGTGGCGGCCATCGTCGGCAGCCGCCTGAAGGTGATCTTCGCCCAGCCCGACGTGGCCAACGGCCAACGCCGCGCGGCGGCTGGCGGATGGACTCGAAGCCGATCATCCCGACGCCGCCGCCTCGCTGCAAGAAGGGCTCAACACTGTTCACCCTCCGCCGCCTGGGCATCGGCGGCACGTTGGCCAAGACGCTCACCAACACGAACTGCATCGAGTCGATGATCTCGATCCCCCGGCGCACAACAGCGCACCACCGGACGGGTGACCAAGTGGAAGGACGGCTCGATGGAGAAGCGCTGGATCCCAGCCGGCATGCGCGAGGCAGAGCGCTCGTTCTGCCGGGTCCGCGGCACACCGACATGAAGAACCTCGTCGCCGCCCTGCGCAAGGAGACGGCACCCATCGGAGACGCACCCGCCGAGCACTCTCATGCCGCAGCCTGAACGAGCCGTGGCCACCGCTGAACTTCAACAATCGGGATACTGGGCGATTTCAGGCGGTGGCAGCGTCACCGTGTTCCAATAGTAGCATGTTCAGCTTCTCGGATGGTTTCAGGAATCCGAGGGTTTCGCGGGGCCGGTTGTTGAGCAAGAATGCGACGTTGTCG